>CAZPUF010000035.1:0-19075 GCA_964589705.1 uncultured Saprospiraceae bacterium
CCATATCAGTGAATTTTCTAATCCAACAATTTTCTAATTAAAATTACTGATTTTGCCTTTTTAACTGTATTTTTATAACAAAATATACTCGCAAAAAAACACAATTTTAAATTGTTTTAGAATTTGGTGTACCCAGGCTAATAAATTATATAAAAAGAATTAGTTCCTCAACTTCTGTTCGTCAAGAAAGAGCTTGTCTTTTTCATTTAGTATTGGCATCTCACAAGTTCTGAGAGGTTCTTTTATTTTCACTCCTGGTTGTTGACTATTTATAGTTTATATTTTTCTTTATAGTTTCCCTTCTAGGAATATCTGCTTGTCAGATGAAGGTAACTGAAAGCACGCCACAAGTATCGGATGCCACTAACGCGGCCAAATACGGTATGCCAGTCTGGGCGAAGAATGCCAATATTTACGAAGTCAATATCAGACAGTTCACGTCAGAAGGCACCTTCGCTGCTTTTGCCGAACACCTACCTCGACTCAAAAAAATGGGAGTCGACATCTTGTGGTTTATGCCGATGTATCCTATAAGTAAGACCAAGCGTAAAGGTACTTTAGGTTCTTATTATGCTGTATCTGATTACAAAGCTGTTAATCCTGAGTTTGGCACGATGCAAGATTTTGATGATCTCGTATCGGCTATCCATGCACAGGGTATGTACATCATATTGGATTGGGTGCCTAATCATACCGGCTGGGACCACGCCTGGATCAAGGAGCACCCTGAATGGTATACCCAAGATGAAAATGGAAACATCATAGACCCTACAGATCCTAGCACTGGTGAGTCTTGGGGCTGGACAGACGTCGCCGATCTAAATCATGATAATATGGAGATGCGAGCGGAGATGATCAAGGATAAATTGTTCTGGATAAATGAACATGACATTGATGGTTATAGAGAGGATGTGGCACATAATGTTCCCGATTCTTTTTGGGATGCCTTTAATGCGGCTTGTTCTGAGGTCGATAAAGAACTATTCATGCTAGCAGAAGCAGAGCACCCTTATCATCGTAATTCCGGACACTTTCAGATGAGCTATGCTTGGGCGGCGCATCACTTATTGAATTCTATAGCTAAAGGAGAAAAATCCGTGGCCGACCTCGATGCCTGGGCAGAAGAAGATAAAAAATTCACCAAAGGAATGGGTATGCAGTTCACTTCCAATCATGATGAAAACAGTTGGAATGGAACTGTATTCGAAAGGATGGGTGAGGCGCATCTTACACTGGCTGCGCTAGCTTTTACCTATGATGGGATGCCGTTGTTGTATGGCGGGCAGGAAGAGCCTATGCAAAAGCGATTGGAATTTTTTGAAAAAGATGATATCGGTTTTAAGGATTACGCCTATGCTGATTTCTACAGTAGACTGCTACAATTAAAACATGACAACCAAGCGCTTTGGAATGGAGGCTATGGCGGCAAATTGAAAAAATTGCTAGATCACCCTGATGTGTATGTGTTTGAGAGAGAAAAGAATGGTGACAAAGTCATAGGTGTCTTTAATCTATCTGAAAAGAGACAATCCATTACGATTCCGCAAAAGCTGACTGGTAAGGATGTAATGACAGGACAGCAAGTTAATTGGCAAGACCAGACGGCACTAGGTTTGGAGCCTTGGCAGTATTATTTACTTTCTAGTTAGAGATAACTTAACCACCAAACCAACTGTAATGAATAGAAAAAAGGAGCTCGATTTTCTGAGCATATGGAATATGAGTATCGGTTTTATTGGTATTCAATTTGCCTTTGCTTTGCAAGGGGGTTCTATGTCTCGGATTTTCCAAACCTTAGGAGCTAGTAAAGATGAACTACCTATGCTCTGGATCTTTGCGCCTCTTGCAGGCCTTATAGTCCAACCAATTATTGGTTATATGAGTGATAGAACCTGGAGTCCTCGCTTCGGAAGACGGAAGCCATATTTCCTAGTTGGGGCGATACTCGCTTCGTTTACATTAATCTTTATGCCGTACTCCTCCTTGCTGTGGATGGCAGTTGGAGGTCTCTTTATTTTAGATGCTTCTATCAATATCAGTATGGAACCTTTCCGAGCACTGGTTGCAGATTTACTACCTGAGTCTCAAAGGTCACAAGGGTTTATTGTTCAGGCTTTAATCATAGGGATAGGTACTTGGATTGCGAGTCAGTTACCGAAATTTCTAACCGGAATTGGAGTTAGTAACGAGGCTGCTGTTAATGTTATCCCAGATAATGTCAAGATGTCTTTTCTTATAGGCGGTATCGTTTATATCCTATCTATTCTTTATACAATATTAACGACTAAGGAATATCCGCCAGAAGATATAGCCGCTTTCGAAAAAGAAAAGAAAGCCTCGGCTGGATTTTTAAAAGGTGTTAAGGAAATTCTTAATAACATTATGAATATGCCGGGTACGATGCTAAAGCTAGGCATCGTTCAGTTTTTTTCTTGGTTCGCATTTTTTACACTTTGGAGTATGGCTACACCTGCATTGACAGAATTTGTTTTCAATGCGCCAAAGCCAGACAGTTCTGCGATGTCAGCTACCGCATATGCAGCTGCAGACTTAGCCTACAATAATGCCGCTGACTCTGTGAGTTCTGCATTTGCATACTATGGATTGACATCTATGATTTTTGCATTTATTCTGACTTTTGTTTCTAGAAAATACAACCTCAATAGAAAGTGGGTTCATATGATTAGCCTGTTTATGGGCGGGATTGGGTTTTTCCTTATGTTAAAAACTAATAATGAATTGATGCTCAATCTCTGCTTTGCCTTCATAGGTATTTCTTGGGGCAGTATACTTTCAATGCCTTATGCAATGCTTTCTAGCTCAGTGAACCCTAAGAAAATGGGAGTTTATATGGGTCTATTCAATATGTTCATTGTGTTACCTCAAATTGTTGCTTCCTTAGGTGGTGTTAATTTTTTATACAAGACTTTCTTTGGTGATGCCATTATCAATACGATGCTCCTCGCAGGTGTTTGCCTAATTATTTCTGGTCTTTGCAATTTATTGATTACCAAACCAGAAGCGATCAAATACCAAGGCGCATCTTCAACTTGATTATAAAATAATTCGCAATGAGAATTCCTATTACGATTTTTTCAGTATTCCTTTTTCTCATTTTAGCCAATGGATGCCAGCGCTCGACCTTACCCCTAGCCCAAAATGTCAAAGAGAAAGTGCAAACAAAACAATTCTCGACTGGCGCTGACCTAATAGGCCTCGCTTCACCCATACAATTGTACAAAGGAGAAAACCTCATTCAGCTAGAAGATTATTTCCTGGAAGCAAAAATAGATTCTGTCCGTTCAGATGGACAATTGCCTTTTGTCTTGGATAAACAAAAAAAAGAGGTCAAGCTCAACATCCTACAAATCGGCACACCTTTATCCAATCTCAGTTTCTACTCTGGTGATAAGCAATATGATATTCTTGTAAAAAGTCCTTCGAGAAAAGATGTAAGCTTAATACTAAAGGACAACGACTACAAGCAAGTACAGATTAAAGGAGAAATGAACGCTTGGAATCCAGCCGCAACTCTAGTGACTCTTGAAGGTGGAGAGTGGGTAACTAGACTCTCGTTAAATTCAGGCAATTACCAGTATAAATATATCGTGGATGGCAATGAAATGAATGATCCACACAATGACAAAGAAGTCAGTAATGGAATAGGTGGTACTAACTCAGTACTTGTTATACCTAAGCCGTTGGAGTCTGCATTGACAAAGTTAAGCACGGCTTCTTACGATGGTGAATTGATATATTTGGATTATACCAGCTTGCCCACAGATGTCTTTGCTTATTGGAATAATACTAGGATTCCTTATAAAATAGTCAGTAGTCAAATCCAATTGACCATTCCTGAAGAAGCAGCAGGTCTCGAGAGGTCGCACATACGTGTGTGGTCTTATAATAGTGAAGGATTATCTAACGATATATTGATTCCGCTTTCAGGTCAGGCTGTTTTGGATAATCCATCACAAATAACCCGATCTGACAAGGAAGCCCAGATAATGTATTTTGTTTTGGTTGATAGATTTAATAATGGAGATACTGGTAATGACGACCCGATAGATGATGAGAGATTGAAACCTCTAACTAATTACGAAGGTGGAGATTTAGAGGGCATCACTCAGAAGATTCAGACTGGATATTTCGATTCATTAAATATTAATAGTCTATGGATCTCTCCTATCACTCAGAATCCACTAGAAGCTTATCAAGAATATATTGAACCCCAATATTTTTATTCAGGATATCATGGATATTGGCCAATCTCATCTAGCAAGGTGGACCACAGGTTTGGTACAGATGCTGATATGACTTCTATGGTAGAGATGGCACATGAGAATGGAATAAATGTACTTCTTGATTATGTCACCAATCATGTCCATGAGGAACATCCACTGTATAAGAATCATCCTGAATATGCAACGGATTTGATTTTGCCAGATGGTAGTAAAAATTTGCGAATATGGGATGAGCAGCGACTAACGACTTGGTTTGATGAGTTTATGCCTAGCCTTGATTTATCTATTCCAGAGGTAAGAGAACTTCAGGTTGATTCTACAATGTATTGGCTTCAAAAATTCAAATTGGATGGTTATAGGCATGATGCGACTAAACATATCCCTTTATCATTCTGGAAGCGATTGACAAGGAAGTTGAAGGAAGAAGTCGTAGCAGTAGATGGACGGTCTATTTATCAGATTGGAGAAACCTATGGCAGTCGGGATTTAATTCAAAGTTATATTTCGTCAGGTATGCTTGATAGTCAGTTTGATTTCAATCTTTATTTTGTTAGCAGAGAAGTTTTTGCAAACCAAGGTGTTTCATTTGAGAAAATAGTGACTTCCCTGAAAGAGACATTCAGCTATTATGGTCATCACTCTAGTATGGGCTATATATCTGGGAATCATGATCAAGTTAGATTTATTTCATTGGCCAGTGGAGATGTGAGGTTTGATGAAGATGGTAAAATGGCAGGGTTCAATAGGGAGATAGGAACACCAAATGCCTTGGGTTATGCTAGAATGGAATTGTTGATGGCCTTCATTATGTCTATCCCTGGGGTGCCAGTTATATATTATGGTGACGAAATTGGGATGCCAGGAGCGGGTGATCCAGACAGTAGGCGAATGATGAGATTTGAAAATCTATCTGTCATGGAAGGAGATTTATTGGATAGCGTAAAGAAATTGACTGGCCTTAGAAAGAATAACTTAGCCATGATATATGGAGACACCAATATTGTGGCATATGATGTAGATTACCTAGTGTTGCATAGGCAGTATTTTGATAATGAGGTATATGTATTAATGAATATATCTGAAGAGAATAAGACGATGATCATTCCAGCAGATCTAACTAATTGGTCTAGTTTATATCCAACTGATATTATTAGTGGAGCCTCATCCAAGGTTGCGGTTGATTCCTGGGGCTATGCTGTTATTTATAAATGAATTTGAGAATCATATGGAATGCTACTAAAGACTTGGATTTCGAAATTTTAGTTGGGTATTAGGCTCTTTATTGTATATAAATAAGGCGCTGCCGACAGTTTCTAATGCATTCTATGCCCACATACAAAATTTTACAAAAATTGTTCGAAAAATTTAACTTCTATTCTATATTTTTACTTAAAATAGTTAGTGTCATAATGACACACTCTTTTCATTAAAAATTTTCGACAAAATAAAAACTATGAAATTTTCAATATTCAAAATTAGCCTGCTCTTTTTGGCAGGATCTTTAGTTTTTTCTTCATGTGGAGAAGATGATATCGTTATTGATCCAGGTACAGATCCAGGAGACATGGATCAACTAAATGTACAAGATGGATTATTCTTGGCTTTAGATGGTGCAGATCCATCTTCTACTGCAGTACTTGAAACTACAGTTGTTGAAGCTGAAGGCTTTTCTGTTCAGGAAAGATCAGGATATGTCCAAGGGTATATGTGGTTAGAGGCTGGAAGTTACTCAGTTGTTCAGGTTGAAAACAGAGCAGTGGTTGCGACTATTGGTGGTGTAGCTGAGACTTTAGCAGATGGCGCTCCTTCAGAATGCGGACATAATGCAATTACGGTAGTAACAACAGAAGCAGACGGTGCACCATTTACTGTAGGCACATCTGGATTATACCAAGTGAGTCATGACCAGACAACTTCTGAACTAGTTCTATACAATATTGTAGATGCAAGTGTAATCGGTTCTGCAACAGAAGGAGGATGGTCTGCTGACACACCTCTAGTTGGATCTGCTACTGCTGACGGTGCTACATGGGAAGCAACTGATGTTGTTCTTAGAAGTGGTGAGTGGAAAGTAAGATTAAATTGTAATTGGAACATTAATAGAAGAATAGACCCTAATGGTTCTTTGGATGATGTAGCTAACGGATACCAGCCATTTACAAACTTCGGAGGTGCTTCGAATGATTTACAAATTGGAGGAGCTAACATTCAGCAAATGGAAGATGGACTCTATACTGTCAATCTTGCTTGGGCTCCTAGAGATGGATTCGCATTATCTGTTACAAGAACGGGAGATGCGCCTATAATTACATTCAATCCAAATGATTTCCAAATGGCAGTTATTGGAGATGCAACAGCAATGGGCTGGGATGCTGATAGAAATCTATTCCATAAGGAAGAAGGTGGTGTGCATACTTGGTATGGTGTAGTCACTTTTACAGATACAGGATTGTACAAGTTCAGAGCTAACGATGCATGGGACTTCAATCTAGGTGGAGACTTAGCTAATCTATCGAATGGTGGATCTGATATACCTACACCTGGAGCTGGAGGTTACTATATCGCTTTGTCTACTGCTGACGAAGGTGACACATGGTCAGCTGTTGTCAATGATTTAGGTTGGTCTATAATAGGGGAAGGATCTCCTGTAGCCAATTGGGAAAATGATTTAGCGATGGATTCTCAAGGATTTGCTAATGGGGTTTCTACTTACACGGCATCTGGTGACTTTACTACTGGTGGATGGAAGTTTAGAGCAGGAAGAGATTGGCCTTTAAATCTAGGAGGTGATTTGTCTTTCTTGAATCTTGATGGTGATAATATCGCCTTGACAGATCCAGGTACTTTTACAGTAACGCTTTCTTACGACGGAGAAGTCTATACGGCAACTGTCCAGTAATATTCAAAAACATATATGATGGTTGGCCTCTATTGAGTTAGGGGTCAACCTTTTTTTTACCTTTTCTTTTCCAAATATAGAACCCATGAAACTCTATGAGTCCTACAAAAAGGTGCTATACCTGTTTATTATATGTGGCGGTTTCACTTTAGTATCAACTAGCCTGCATGCCCAAGTCAGTGGCACCATTTCAGATGCTTCAGGAGAACCGCTAATCGGTGTAAATGTAGCAGTACCATCTACAGATATTGGCACAATAACAGAGATTGACGGATCATTTATTATAGATGCCAAACAAGGAGATATATTGGAAATATCTTATGTGGGCTATCAAACAATCCAACATACAATCACGAATACCAATGGAGTGAGTATTACGCTTTCTGAAGAATCAGCATTGCTCGACGAAGTCGTTGTTGTAGGTTATGGTGCAGTCAAGAAAGACGATTTGACGGGAGTAGTAACTAAGGTCAATGAGAAAGACTTTATCCAAGGATCTATAACCTCACCAGAAAAATTACTTAATGGAAAAGTAGCGGGATTACAAATAAGTGGTAATGGAGAACCTGGCGGTGCCTCCAGGCTGCGACTGAGAGGAACTACTTCTTTGACAGCAGAATCTTCTCCTTTAATAGTTGTAGATGGCGTGCCCTTAGACAGTCGTTCATTTCAAAGCTCAAGAAATCCCTTAGCTTTTATCAATGCTGCAGATGTAGAGAGTATGACAGTACTCAAAGATGCCTCAGCAACTGCAATCTATGGATCGCGGGGTGCTAACGGTGTCATCATCATCACTACCAAAAGCGGTAAAACTGGCAAACCAAGAATAAGTTATAGTGGAAATGCAAATCTCTCCGTGCTGGGTGGATCATTTGGTAATTTAAGTCCAAATAATTTTCGTGCAGCAATCAACGCAAGAGCGCCACAGGAAATAGAGTTTCTAGGGGATGTCAATACAGATTGGACAGATGAAGTTCTACAACTGGCGAGAAGCACAGAACACAACTTATCTGTGTCAGGTGGTTTTGATAATTTTAAGTATTATCTCTCAGGAGGCTACTTGTTACGAAACGGTGTACTTAATACGTCATCCAGTGATAAAACAACTTTTTCTGCAAAACTATCTACCACAGCCTTTGGCGTACTTGATGTAAGTTATCAAGCCAAGTTTGGATTAACTAATGATGTGTTTACGCCTAATGTGATTGGTGCTGCCTTAGCATTCGACCCCTCAAGACCTGTTTTAGATGCTGACTCTCAATTTGGAGGTTATTTCCAGTGGAGAGATCCTCTTGCTACAGCTAATCCTGTGGCGACAATTGCACTGAATGATAATACTGGACGTACAATTCGATCACTTAATAATTTGACGCTAACCCTACGTGTACCTGGGGTAGAAGGATTGTCAGTAACTTCTAATTCCAGCTATGACCAAACCAATGGAACAAAGACAGATATTAACAGCCCATTAGATAAAGGTAACTTTGAGAGAGGCGGACGATTATTTGATGAAGAATTAAGAAATTTTTCTATCCTTCAAGAAACCTATGCAACATACAAAAGAGAACTCGGTAATGGCATTAAGCTAGAAGTAACTGGTGGTCATTCATGGCAGGAATTCGACCAAGAAAATAGATGGGAGGAAGGCAATGGTCTCGTCCCAGGAGAAACTTTAGCAGAATTTGTTGCCACCCAAGATATCAGACAGGATTCGTTCTTAGTTACCAATAGATTGATTTCTTTCTTTGGAAGGGTTAATCTAGACTTGAAAAACAAGTATTTGGTAACTCTAAATTTCAGACAAGATGGATCCAGATTTGGTCCACAGAACCGATGGGGATACTTTCCAGGTGTTGCTGTAGCATGGAGACCCTTGCAAGAAGAATTTTTATCTGGTTTAAGTAATACTTTCTCAGATTTAAAAATCAGGGGTAGCTGGGGTGTAACTGGAAATGAGGACATCACAGACTTCTTATTTAATACCTTCTATAGTTTCGGTACAGCGGATGCAAGCTACCAATTTGGAGACACCTTCCAGCAAACATTAAGAGGTACTGGTGTAGATCCAGGAATTAAATGGGAAGAAACCACATCAATCAATATGGGAATAGATTTTGGATTTTATAATAACAGAGTTAGTGGATCATTAGATCTTTATTCAAAGCGAACGGATGATTTGTTATCAAGTGTTGCTGCACCAGCATTTACTAACCTTAGTGATATTATAGTAACCAATATCGGTGAGATGGAGAACAGGGGAGTGGAGTTTGCGCTGAACACGGTTGTGGCTGATACAAAAGAATTTGATTGGAATATTGGATTCAATGTGGCTTATAATCAAAACACTATTCTCAAACTAGATAATGCCTCAGATGAAGTACTAGAAGAATTTCAAGGATATCAAGTAGGGGGTATTTCTGGAGACATAGGTCAGACTATTCAAATACTCAGAGTAGGAGAAAGCATAGAGACGTTCTATACTTTTAATCATTTACTGGATGCCAATGGAAGACCTTTGGTAGATACAGAAGATCATAATGAAGATGGATTTATTGATTCTAGAGACATCTATGAAGATGTCAATGGTGATGGACTTATTAATGAGAGTGATTTGACGGTCGGACCATCTGCGTTGCCAGACTTTATTTTTGGATTCACATCAAATGTACAGTGGAGAAAGTGGGATGCTAGTGTGACACTGCGAGCTAACACGGGAAATTTTGTCTATAATAATAATGCCTCATCTACAGGTTATTTCGATAGATTGACAGATAGAGTGACTAATAATATTCACCAATCAGCATTCCAACTCAATATCAAGAATAGACAATTGAGATCTAATTATTATATCGAGGATGCGTCATTTCTAAAATTGGATAATTTAAGTATAGGTTATAACATTCGAGGAAAAGGCATCTTGGAGAATATGAGAGTTTTTCTTACAGGATCTAATTTGCTAGTGCTTACAGGGTATTCTGGGCAAGATCCTGAGATACCACAATTTTCAGGTGGGATAGATAATAATGTGTACCCAGCTTCCAGGAATTTCTTAGTTGGGCTAAGTACTTCATTTTAATTAAATCGTATTGAATACAAATAATATTAAAACGATGAAAAAGATACTTTCTATATATTTTCTTTCGGCATTGATTATGGTGAGCTGTACTGATTTGGAATTGTTGCCAGAAGATGCAGCTTCAGCAGAAGAGGTATTTACTACATTAAATGCATACAAGTCATACTTAGCAAAAGCATATGGCAGTTATAGTCTAACAGGACAAGATGGACCATCAGGAGATACAGATATCTCTATAGTTAATGATGAAGGGTTTACCAGTTATATCAGAGCTTATTGGAAGGCACAGGAATTGACGACAGATGAGGCTGTAGTCGGATGGACAGATGCTGGTATACGTGACTTGCACGAGCATTCGTGGTCTTCAGAGAATCAGTTTGTAAGAGTAATCTATTATCGAATTGCCCTAATTATTTCTATTACCAATGATTTCTTGTTGCAATCATCACCAGAGAATTTGGAACGTAATGGAATTGCTGAAGCAGACATAGATGAGATACAAGGGTATAGAGCTGAAGCCAGATTTTTGAGAGCTATGGCATATTGGCATGCGTTGGATCTATTTCAGAATATTCCAATCGTAACTGCTATAACTGCAGACCCACCAGAGCAAGCTACACCACAAGAATTGTTTCAGTTTATAGAACAAGAATTATCAGAGATAGAATCTGAACTACCTGGCCCTAGAGAGAATGAATATGGTCGCGTAGACAGAGCTGGGCTATGGATGCTACAAGCCAAGTTATATCTTAATGCTGAGGCAATGATAGGAGAATCAAGATATGATGATTGTGTAACCGCATGTCAAAATGTGATGAATGCAGGTTACAGTCTGGAACCGAATTATGAAGAACTATTTATGAAGGATAATCATCTGTCCAGTGAAATTATTTTTGCATTGAATTCTGATGGTAAGAATACGCAGAACTGGGGATGTACAACCTTTCTAGTGCACGCTGCGATAGGTGGTGCTATGGTGGATGCGGATAGCGGTGTTAATGGAGGCTGGGCTGGACTGAGAACGACTAGAAATCTAGTTGAGAGATTTCCGGATATGACTGGTGATATAGATGGTAGAGCTATATTCTTCACAGATGGACAGAGTTTAGACATAGAAGACATAGGTGTTTTCGAACAAGGGATTGCGGTGCCTAAATATAAAAATCTGAATAGCAGTGGTCTATCAGGGTCTGACCCTACTCACGTGGATACCGATTATCCAATGTTCAGATTGGCTGATGCCTATCTCATGTTTGCAGAAGCTTCATTGAGAGGAGCTGGTAATGGTTCCAGAGGCACTTCTGTTGATCTTATTAATGAATTGAGAGTTAGAGCCTATGGTGACAATAGTGGCAACATATCTGATAGTGACCTTGATCTGGATTTTATTCTAGAGGAAAGAAGTAGAGAATTATATTGGGAGGCTACTCGTCGATTAGACCTTATACGTTATAACCAGTATACAGAAAACGGCATTTGGCCGTGGAAAGGAAATGTAGCAGAAGGACGGACGACAGAGTCTCACAGAAATATATTTCCGATACCAGCTTCTGATTTATTAGCCAACCCTAACCTTCAGCAGAACCCTGGTTACTAAATTATAGAATGCGATTTATATATACCTCCATATTTTTAGCTATTGCTTGTTTAGGCTGGGCTCAAGTTGTTTGGACAGAGCCTGCATTCCCAAGTCAGAATGATGACATAACCCTCTTCTTCGATGCAACAATGGGCAATGGGGGATTGGAAGGATTCACAGATGATGTCTATGCACACATGGGGCTCATTACTAACCTAAGTAGTAGTCCTACAGATTGGAAGTATGTACAAGGAGTGTGGGGGACAGAGGATGATAATGTGTTGATGACACGAGTGAGTGAAGACCTTTATTCTAAGACATATAATATTTCAGATTTTCATGGACTACCTGCTGGAGAATCTGTTACACATCTGGCATTTGTATTTAGAAGTGGTAATGGTCAGGATTCAGGAAGAGCGGCTGATGGCTCAGATATTTTTTTAGAAGTATTTCCACCTAATACTGGAATCCAAGCTATTGTAAATTCTCCTCAACCAAACAGTATCATATTTGAGGGAGAGACAATTGATGTAGATATTGATATTAACATTGAGGCAAGAGTAGTTGGAAGCGATAATGGCCAGGAAATATTTGATGAGTCGACTGACAAAATTGAATTCACTATAATTGGCGAAGACTTAGGTCATCACGTTTTGGAAATTATCATTGATGATGGTTCTCAAGTTGTGGTGATTACCAGGAGTTATCTGGTAATTCCCAAAGATGATATCCGTGAGGCCAGACCTGATTGGATTGCACGTAACGGATTATCGTATAGATCTGATGGTAGTGGATATGGATTTTCACTGACAGCACCAGGGAAGGAGCATGTTTTTCTATTATGCCCTGCTAATAATTTTACAGCTGATGTCAATTATCAAATGCGAAAAGTACCAGAAGGAGACCGCTTCTGGATTGATTTGCCAGCTGGTGATTTTTCTGGTAATCGAAATTTGTATCAATACTTGGTAGATGGAGAGATTATAATTGCTGACCCATACAGTAAAGTTGTTTTAGATCCTTGGAATGATGCTGGTGTGGATGCATCTATCATGAGCGAATTTCCAGATTATCCTATAGAGAATACAAGTGGATTTGTTTCATATTTTGAAATAGAGAACCGAAGCTACCCTTGGCAGATACTTAATTTTGAAAAACCAGAAAAGGAAAGACTGGTAATCTATGAATTGATGATGAGAGATTTTCTAGGAGATCATAGTTACTCATCACTTTTAGATACTATTCCTTATCTAGCTAGACTGGGAATCAATGCTATACAACTCATGCCAGTCAACGAGTTTGAAGGAAATAATTCATGGGGATATAATCCATCCTTCCATAATGCAATAGATAAATATTACGGTACTGAAGAGCAGCTACAACAAGTGGTAGATGTATGTCATCAGAATGGAATTGCGGTTATTCTTGATGTGGTATACAATCATGCTTTCTCTCAAAGTCCTTTATGCCAGTTGTATTGGGACGCAGCTAATTTCAGACCGACGGATGGTAATCCTTGGCTCAATGTCACCGCTCGTCATCCCTTTAATGTAGGATATGATTTCAATCACGAATCAGAATACACCAAAGAATGGGTGAAGACTGTTCTATCCAGATTAATTACTGATCTGAACATAGATGGTTTCAGATTTGATTTGTCTAAAGGTTTTACCCAATTTAATTCAGGTAATAATGCCAGCCTGAGTTCAAGATTTGATCAGAGTAGAATAGATATATTAAGCGACTACGCTGACCATGTTTGGTCGTTTGATGAAGACTTATATGTCATCATGGAGCACTTTGCAGATTTTAGTGAAGAAAGAGAGTTGGCACAAAGAGGTATGATGTTATGGTCTAATACAACTTTTCAGTATTCTGAAGCTGCGATGGGATATGTCTCTGATTTGACTGGGTCCAGTTACAAGAGCAGAGGATTTCCTTCTCCTGCAATTATCGCCTACATGGAAAGCCACGATGAAGAGAGAATGGGTTATAAGATAAATACCTGGGGCAATAGTTCTCCTTCTTACAACACGAAGGAGCCTTGGACTTTTGCTGATAGAATAGTCGCTTCGTCAGCAGTTTATTTTTCTATTCCAGGACCTAAAATGGTATGGCAGTTTGGAGAATTGGGTTATGCTGAGTCTATTAATAGATGTGAAAATGGGACTATAAATAATAATTGCCGTTTATCTCCAAAGCCAATTGGATGGCCTTTAGCCGATGAACAACATAGACAATCTTTATTGGATAGATTAAAAGCAATTATTTATCTCAGAAATACACAGGATGTTTTTCATACTTCCAATTTTGGCCTACGAGATGATGATTATTACAAGCGCATCCAATTGAATGGGTCAGATATGAATGTCGTTACCATCGCTAATTTTGATGTGCATGCAATGACGGTCTCGCCAGAATTTCAACATACCGGAGAATGGTATGACTATATGTCTGGAGAACAACTTACTGTAACGGACGTCAATATGCTTTTGGAATTAAAACCTGGTGAGTTTAGGATATATACTTCTAGAGAAATAGTACCTCCAGGAGGATTCTTCACTGCTGTGGATGATCTAGGCATTGAAGAAATAAACATATTCCCTAACCCAACAAGAGCTGGCGGAACAGTACTATTGAATATCGATCCTAAAAGTAAAATTGCAGTCTATAATCAGATGGGCCAACTTGTTCCTATAAACCAAATTCATGTGGGTGAGCAAGTGCGCTTAGAATTGCCGAATACAATTCCAACAGGTACATACTTTGTTTTTTCAGAAACAACTGAAGGCCGATTGATTGCAAAAATTTCTATTATCAATTAATGCATATATTAATCAAGAAGCTTTGCACCCTATTCCTGATATGTAATGTAACTAATATCATAGGCCAAGTTATGGTACCTGAATCAGGCAAGGCTTATGATGATTCGGAAGTACCTCGGGTAGATGTATTTTTAGATCCGGCAGACCTTAATACGATTCTAACTGGCGATCTTGAGAGTAATGTAGAATTCCCTGCTCAATTTATTTACACCACAAGTTACTCTATTGACACTGTCGATAATATTGGATTTAGGCTTAGAGGCAATACTTCCAGACAAGCATTCAAGAAGTCATTCAAAATTTCTTTTAATTCTTTTGAGCGAGGACGTAAGTGGGAAGGCCTAGAAAAGCTTAATCTTAATGGTGAGCATAACGACCCTAGTATCTCTAGATCAAAGTTAGCCTGGGACATGTACAGAGCTATGGGTATTCCAGCCTCAAGATGTAATCATGTCGCATTCTATATCAATGGAGAATACAGAGGCCTCTATGCTAATGTAGAGCATATCGACGAAACCTTTATCAATAAAAGATTCAGCAATGCAGGTGGCAACTTATACAAATGTCTATGGCCGGCCGACATGAGCTATAGAGGCGAGAATCCCGATCTGTACAAAGAGGAATTATTTGGTAGAAGGACCTATGACCTGAAAACCAATAAACAACAAGATGACTATACTGATATTGCTCACCTCATCGATGTCCTGAATAATTATTCGGGACTGGAGCAACTATGTGAGTTGGAAAAAATAGTGGACACAGACGTGCTTATAAGATGTATGGCAATGGATGCGCTTATAGGAAACTGGGATGGTGCTTTCTTAAACAAAAACAACTTCTACCTCTATACCAATCTTGTGACGGGCCTAATTACGTTCATACCATTTGATTTAGATAATACCTTTGGTATAGATTGGTTTGGTATAGATTGGCACAGCACTCCTCTTTATAATTGGTCCGACATATCTGGAGAGCAGCGTCCACTTTATGAAACGATAATGTTGATTCCAGAATATCGAGAGCGATATACCAGCTACCTAATTGCGGCAACAGAAACAATTTTCCATCCGGATACAGTCAACCAATACTTAGATACCAAGAAGGAATTATTGAGAACATATAGAATCAACGACAGCTATGCTCAGCTTGATTATGGGTATAGCCTAGGAGATTGGGAAACGAGTTTTGATAATGGCCTAGGCGGACATGCTCCTTTTGGTTTGGCAGAATACGTACAGCTGCGATACAATAATGTTTCTAGTCAGTCACTGAGTTCGGATCCTATACCCGCTACTAAAAAGTTAGCCTATGAGAGGAATCAAGATAGTTTAACCTTTTATATCAACATTGAAGAAACCCCTCTTTTCAATGGACTTAGACTACAAGTCTCATATGACACAGGAGTCAATCATAGTTTTGATGTGTCGTTAGAGGATTCTCAGGCAGAGGTAAGGGTACCAATAGATACTGAAGCAACTAAAGCAACCTATTTTCTCAGCTTGAATTACGGAGTAGGAATCGATCGAAATTATCCTTTCTGTCAAGATGGCGAAATTTTACTCACTGCACCCAAAACATATAATCTCGTCATCAACGAATTTCTAGCAAGCAACGAAAATGGAAAGACAGATTCGGCTGGAGATAATGATGATTGGTTGGAATTGTATAATGCAGGTGGAGTAAGAATAGATTTATCTAACTTTTTCCTAACCGATGATTCGGAGCAACCTGACAAGTGGCAATTACCACAGCAATTTCTCTATCCTGCAGAATACTATGTTGTATGGGCGGATGACGAAGAAAATCAAGGTGAGAATCATGCAGACTTCAAACTAAAAAGGGATGGAGAATTTCTAGGCCTATACAGAGGTCCACAGCAAGGCTACTTCCCAGTAGATACATTTACTTTTACTCAGCAAGTTACAGATCAAAGTAGTGCAAGATTACCTAATGGATTTGGAGAATTTGAGATTACTGAACTTATTACCTTTGGATCTCACAACGAAAGACCATCTTCGGTCCAGTCCACTGAAATTAATGATTTCAGTATTTATCCTAATCCAACATCAGATCGTATATTTCTAAATCAATCTTCATCTCAGATTATAGACTTAGAGATTTTTACTGCTTCTGGCCAGAGTATTAGTCAGCACAATATTTTAAATGGTTACATAGACTTAACAAATTTGGTCTCTGGACTCTACAATTTGAGAATACAACTTACTGATAGAATCTTATGGCGCACATTAATCAAGCTTTAGCATCTCTTAAATTCTTTCTAACAATTTCTACTTTCTGTTCAGTGATAAGTATTCTGCATTCCCAGGAAGTAGAAAAGATAGAACCTCCATTCTGGTGGGCCAATATGGCTAGCACAGAACTACAACTAATGATATATGGCAAAGACCTAAAGGGACTTGCAGTATCATCAGAGTCCACATCAGTTAAAGTTATAAATGTCCATAATACAGATAGCCCAAACTATCTTTTTGTGGATCTAGACCTAAGCAATGCCCTTCCTGGAAATTATACACTTTCTTTTTCTGACGACACCAAAGTAGTGACTACTGCTATTTACGAATTCAAAAAACGAAAACCAGGATCAGCAACACGTAAAGGAATAGATGCCTCTGACGCTGTATATCTTATCACACCAGATAGATTTGCCAATGGTGATAACACCAATGACGAAGTGGTAGGCCTGCGAGAAGGACTCAACCGATCTGCAGAATATGGAAGACATGGAGGAGACATCCAAGGTATTCGTAATCATCTACATTATATCAAGGACTTAGGATTCACCGCTATTTGGTTAAATCCCGTCTTAGTCAATGACCAAGAAAAGTGGTCTTATCATGGCTATTCCACTACTGACTATTATAAAGTAGATCCTAGATTCGGCTCTAATGAGGAATACGCTGATTTGGCTAAAGAGGCTGCAGATATGGGAATAGGTATAATTATGGACATCATTGTCAATCATTGCGGCAGCTTTCACTTGTGGATGGAAGATCCTCCTTTTGAAGATTGGATTAACCAATACTCTGATAAGTACCAGCAAACGAATCATAGAAAGGAAACCTTATTAGATCCATACAGGGCAGAATCTGATAGGGACATTATGACTAAGGGCTGGTTCGTTCCTACCATGCCAGACCTTAATCAGAGAAATGAGTTTATGTCTACCTATCTTATTCAGAATTCAATTTGGTGGATAGAGCATGCGCATCTCAGTGCTATAAGACAAGACACTTATTCTTACCCGTTTAGAGAGTTTATGACAGATTGGACCTGTGCCATAATGGAAGAATATCCCAATTTTTTTATAGTAGGCGAAGAGTGGATAGACGATGCCTCAGTTATATCATACTGGCAGCAAGGAAAAGAGAATACTGATGGTTATAGTTCTTGCTTGCCAGGTTTGATGGATTTTCCATTATGCTTTGAGGTTGCTAATGGATTAGTGTCAGAAGAAACCTGGGACAAAGGACTGATAGAAATATACAAATCGTTATCAAGAGATTATTTGTATGCTGATCCTTCACAGCTTGTAATCTTTCCAGACAATCATGATATGAAACGTATCTATGTTCAGTTGGAAGAAAATTATGATTTGTTTAAAATGGCGATGGCTTTTTATCTGACCACCCGAGGTATACCACAGCTATATTATGGCACTGAAATTTTGATGAATACAGGTAAAGATGGTAGCCACGGTTATATCAGGTCAGATTTTCCAGGCGGTTGGGAAGGTGACAAGGTCAGTGTAATTAGCGATATCGGCTTATCGCTAAAGCAGAAAGAAGCCCAATCTTTTATGAAAAGATTATTAAACTGGCGAAAAGGAAAGTCTGTAATCCATGATGGAAAACTTACCCATTATGTTCCGGAAGAAAAGGTATATACTTACTTTAGATATAATGATTTCGAGACTGTTATGGTAATTATAAATAAAAACACCGATCCATATTATCTGTCATTGAATAGGTTTCAGGAACATATAGGCGATAATACAATTGCTAATGATATTATCTCTAGTCAGCAAATGCCCTTGCAAGATTCTATACTGATAGAACCAATGCGACCTTATATTTTTGAGCTAGGTAAAGAGAATAGATTCTAACGAAAATACCCCTTAAATTAACTAACTGCTAATCACCTCATTAAATTCCTCTTCAGTCATAATCTGAACTGTGCCAAGCGCTTGTGCTTTTTTAAGTTTGCTCCCTGCTTTTTCTCCGACGACCAGAATGTTCAGCTTAGAACTAACACCAGAAATATTTTTGGCACCTGCTTCCTCTGCTTTTGTTTGAGCCACTTTACGAGACATAGTCTGCAGACTTCCGGTAAATAATATAGTCTTTCCAAATAGAGGCGCATCTTCACTTACGACTTTTGGCTTGTCCTCCTCAGTCTGAGTAAGATTGACACCATGTAGCTCCATAGTCTTCA
>CAZPUF010000036.1:0-18716 GCA_964589705.1 uncultured Saprospiraceae bacterium
TTCCCTGCTTTTTTGCTTATCTCTTTCTATAACAGTGTCTATTTGGAAGACTTTTGGTCTCCATAGAACCCTATAAGATTTGAAGGACCTGGGGTGGCTCCTTTTACTTTTATGGTAAAATTGGCCTTGCCCTTTCCATTTACGGGCACTTCTGAGGCTTTAATGGCTTCTGGAGAAGCAAAGCCTTCCACATCCTGAAGAGGAGTTTCAGTTGACTTTTTGGCCTGATTTTGCGCCAGAGTTACCTCAGAAGTAAGGGATGTTTTCTCTCCCGCACATCCACATAAGAGGATGATTATTGACAGTAATAGTTTTGTTGATTGCATTGAAGTTTTTCTATTATTTAAGAATCAATAGATTATTATTTGCTCATAGATATAATGTCATAAAGATCATTTGCTATTTTTTCAGAATTAAACAAAGACAATGCTCTGTGTCTTCCAGCATCGCCCATACTGTGCATTTGATCGATGGATAGATTCATGAAATGTAGCATTTTGTGACTAAGGTCTTCGCTATTCCCTACTTCTACTAAGTAACCTGAGATGCCATCATCTACTGTCTGTCGGCAGCCAGCGGTGTCTGTTGTTATGATCGGTTTTCCCATGGACATGCCTTCAAGTACTGTGCGCGGCATACCTTCTCTGTATGAAGGTAGTACAATACAATCTGATTTAGCGATTACTGGCCGGATGTCTTTGACAAAGCCATGATATATGACAACTTCAGAATCTACCCAGTGTAACAGCTCCTCTTTTTTTATCATAGAGGGATTGGAACTATCTAATTCGCCTACTATCCAGAATTCAGCTTGACTATTCTGAGTCTTAATATGACGAGCCGCCTGGACAAACTCCTCAATACCTTTGTCGTACAATAATCTGCCAATAAATGTAAAAACGGTTTTTGACTTAGGCACACCATTAGGATGTGGTGCAAATTTCTCAATATCCACACCGCAGCCATTGACACTGTATCCTTGCTTCTCTTTTATAATTTTCTCGTTAATGAAGAACCCCATATCATCTTCATTTTCAAAAATAAATGCATCATGCCAGCGCGAAGACAACTTATAGAGAAAGCTAGTTATCGACTTAGAAAAACCACCATTTATAAAAGGGTATCCCAAACCGGTTATAACGGCAATTGATTTTAAATATTTGTTACCCCATAATTTTGTGGCGAAGGCACCAAAGATGTTAGGCTTATGTGTGTAATGTAAAATTACATCCGGTTTTATTTTTTTATAGATGGATTTTAACTCCAGTATGAGCTTCATGTCTTTCCATGGATTACTTCCATTTCTTATGAGTTGCTTTAGAGGTATATGTTTGACTGTCGGGTATAACTCCTTGTACTCGATGTACTCATCCAGTGGAGCGATGACTGTTACCGTCCAATCTTCGTCAAGTAACTTTTCTATAAGGTTGAGCCTAAAGTTATAGATGTTCCAAGTGGTATTGGCGACTATGGCTATCCGTCTGCTCACAAAATCTTTCCTTGTTTAATTATTATAGCAAGTCAGCTTACAAAAAAGCATCGTTACTTATTGATTTTCTTAAGGCTTTGATTTCTTGTTCTTTGTTTTTTGGATATATAAGAAGGACATCTGCTTCATCTATGACTATATATTCTTCCAAATCTTTAATGACAACCAGTTTTTGCGCATCTGATCGCACCATGCAATTTTTAGAATTAACCATAAGCGTGTTGTCACCTACTACAACAGATTGACTTTGGTCCTTCTCCATATAGGCATGCAGGGCATTCCAAGTGCCAAGGTCACTCCAACCTATATCCACGGGTAGAGTATACACATTCTGTGCATTTTCTAAGATGGCGTAATCCACTGATATACTAGGCGTTTGCGGATAGACTTTATCAATATAGGCCTGCTCATGAGTTGTCCCATATTTGGACATATCTTGAGTGAGAATCTGATGAATCTCGGGTGCATTAGCTTTGAATGAAGACAAGATGGTATTGCAAGACCATACAAAAATACCTGCATTCCAATAGTAACTACCCTTATCCACGTATTGCTGAGCGGTTGCAGTATCTGGCTTTTCTTTGAAGCTTTTTACTTTTTCTACACCATCTATAGCACTACTTTGATCTGACTCTATATAACCATATCCTGTATCAGGTCTTGTAGGTTTTATGCCCAGCGTCACAATGGCTTCGTTATCAGAGGCATATGCCAAGGCCTTTTCTATATTCTTTATAAATGATTGTTCTTTAAGAATGACATGATCCGAGGGGGCGACCACAAAAGTGGCGTTAGGGTTATCTGCATACAATCTAAGCGCGGTGTAAGCAACACAGGGTCCTGTATTATTACGAGAAGGTTCTGCCAAGATATTTCTTGCGGGTAATTCTGGCAGATGTTCTGAGACAAGGTTGACATATCTCTTATTGGTCACAACCAGAATCTGTTCTGGTGGAATAATCTTAGCAAATCGCTCATAGGTCATTCTTATCAATGATTTGCCAATGCCCAGAATATCTAAGAACTGCTTAGGAAGCGATTCTCTACTTGCCGGCCAAAATCTGGAGCCGACGCCTCCGGCCATTATGGCAACATAGTTATTTTCTCTTGTATTTGACATGCTGTAAAGTCTCAGTTTAATGTGGCAAAGGTACTGACATTTTAATCCTTTGGCTAAATGCATTTGACAGACTAAGATTGTTAAAAGCCATTATTGCTTGATCCAGTCTTATTATTTTTACATCCATAACATAATCGAATGAATGCAAACTCACCAAAGCACCTAAGTGGTAGCCTTTTAAGATCATTTATAGCTTTAGCCCTTATATCTGGAGCTGTTGCATGTGGATCAGATTTTTTAGTTGACCCAGCAGGCCAATGCGTTGTATGTGTTACTAGTGCTTCAGGAACCGAACCTCAGGCCACTTTGGAGGCTTGCGCAGACGGTAACGGCAATATTACTGTCATTACAGATGGTGATCCTTCTACTGCATTAACTACCGAAAGATCACTATTTGACTTTAGAACACCTCAAGAAGCATCAGGTTCCACTTGTAACTAGAAGCTGTCTCTTAATTTCTAGGGATTCTGACAGTGTACTTGTTCTTGATAACGGTGAGATCTGTATCTCTTAGCCAGGGGTTATAAATTTTTAGCATACGATAAGTAGTGCCATGTTGCTTGGCAAAGGCACTCCAGCTGTCTACAGATTCCTCAACCGCTACATTATAGTAATTTTCTATAGGAGGGTATTTCTCTGATGGTTCTATGTAGAAGCCAAAAGTCTCTGGCTGACCTAATATTTCTTTGATCGCAATTAGTCTGAAGACATATCTGCCTGTCTCTTCGCCTAAGTTTAGATTGTAATAAGTATCCTCACCTTGTTTCTTAAGGGTTCTTGAGAGATTAGTTGGGCCCATGTTATATGCTGCTGCAGCATTGGTCCAAGATCCAAACCGACCATGCAATTGCTTAAGGTAGCGACAAGCTGCTCTTGTAGACTTTTCTAAGTGATATCTTTCATCCACTTGATCATTAACCTCAAGACCCATCTCCTTAGCAGCTAGTTTTCTTATTTGCCAGAATCCTTTGGCATTGGCAGACGAGACAACATTTCTCAGATTGCTCTCCGCTACAGCCAGATACTTGAAATCATTAGGCACCCCTTCTTCTGACAATATCCGCTCTATAACAGGAAAATATCTGTTGGAAGCTTTGATGTTCAGTAAAGTTGAAGATTGCCAGTATGCATTGACAAGTAATTCTCTGTCCAAGCGTGCTCTGGTGTCTATATTTTCAGGCATTATCTCGCCAGCAAAATCAAAGACTTTGTCCAATACCACGGGCTCTATGATCTGTGGTAGGGTACTTAATTCAGCGTTAGATCCATGATCCTCAGCATTAATTTTAACCGAGGTTATAACAACTCCTATCACTAAGCCAATGGAAAAACCAATCATCAGTTTCCTGTTCATACTTTAAAATTAATTATATATGTAACTGTCTGAGTAAAAAAGATGTAAAAGTCAGTTATTTCTGAGTCTACAGCAAAACATTAAGAGTGGTTTAACGGCCATTTTGGAAATTCACCCCCTGTAAGGCCTAGAGGAAAAACTACTTTATAAATTTGGACCATGAAAAAAGTACTTGTAGCCAATTATGTACATCCCGCCTTGTTGGAAGGACTACAATCTCTTGGATTTGAAGTGGTCTATGAGCCAAATTTTAATCCAGATGATTTGGAGCACTTACTTCCCTCCTTAAGTGGCGTGGTCATTAACACTAAGATTAAAATGACACAAACACGTATTAATATGGCTACCCAACTTGAATTTATAGCCAGGTTAGGCTCAGGTCTGGATATAATTGACTTACCTGCCGCGAAAGCGCAAGGTGTTGCTGTATTTAGTGCGCCGGAAGGAAATCGTAATGCAGTGGCAGAACATGCACTGGGTATGATCCTTAGTCTAGCCAACAAATTAAGCAGAGCTGACCGATGTGTCAGGGAAAAGAAGTGGGATAGAGAGTCTTGTAGAGGCTTCGAACTAGAAGGAAAAACGATAGGCTTGATAGGATTTGGCAATACTGGCCAGGCATTTGCCTCTAAAGTGTCATCATGGACACTTGATCTTATATATAATGACCCCTATGTATTGAATATACCAAAAGGTCTGCGCACCTTTGAGTCAGTTACCATCGATCAAATTTGGGAAAGAGCAGATATCATCAGCTTGCATGTCCAACTTACAAAGGAGACAAAGAGAATGATAGATGCCAACTTTCTGGCACAATGCAAAAAAGGTGTCATAATAGTAAATACATCCAGAGGAGATGTAGTTGATACTGCAGCATTGATTGAGGCGATGGAATCCAATCACGTTTCCGGTGCTTGCCTGGATGTCTTTCCAAACGAAAAACCACACACTTATTCACAAGACCAACATCAGTTATATGATAGGTTATTTGCTATGGAAAATGTGGTGTTGAGCCCCCATGTGGCTGGCTGGACTCACGAGTCACTGCATAAAATAGCAACGGTACTTGTGGATAAAATAAAAAGACTTGACATAGAAGCTAATGTCTATGATGAGACTTCGAATTGATTTAATTATGTGAGAATTTAAAATATCATTAACATTGTGGGCTAGGTTAAGCCATAGCCTAATTTATTGAGAATCAAAAGTTAAGGAATGAAAAAACATATTACACTTTCCATTCTATGTATTTTCTTGTCTACTATAGTGTTAGGACAAACACAGTTGCAAGGAAAGGTCACAGATACCACTAATGGGGAACCGGTACTCTTTGGTACAGTTGCCTTGTATAAAGGTGGTGTATTACTAAGTGGTACGGAGACTGATTTGGACGGAAACTACTTTTTTTCCGACATAGACCCTGGTAACTATGATGTTGAGGTTAGTTATATCGGCCTCCAAACACAAAGAATCACTGGTGTGGTCGTTAAAGAAGGAAAAGTGACTCCGCTGAATTTTCTCATGACAGAAGAAAGTCAGATTTTGGATGAAGTCGTGGTTGTAGGATATAAGGTCCCCTTGATAGAAATCGACAATACAACCTCGGGAAGTACGCTGACAGCTGAAAACATACAAGCCCTCCCAACCAAGGCCATCAGTGCTATAGCAGCCACAACTGCCGGAGTATCTGTAGATCAGGGAGGAAATATCTCTATCAGAGGATCTAGGAATGATGCGACCTTCTACTACATAGATGGAGTGAGAGTTAATGCCACTAATGCAGCAAACCTATTACCACAAGCTGAAATTGAACAACTTCAAGTTATCACTGGAGGGATAGAGGCCAGATATGGTGACGTTATCGGAGGTGTCATCTCATTGACTACAAAAGGACCTTCTGCTAAGTATAGCGGTGGGATAGAAGCAGAGACTAGTGAATTCTTAGATGCTTTTGGATATAACCTTATCAATGCCAATGTGAGTGGTCCAATAATAAAGAGAACTTTGGACGACGGCAGCCAGCAGTCAGTGCTTGGATTCAGGTTATTTGGCCAGTATAGAAGTATTGAAGAAGATAATCCATCTGCAGTTGGTGTATTTAGAGCACCTGAAGAATTAATTAGAAGATTGGAAGAAAATCCGATCTCTTATATAGATGGTACACCTTTCCCTTCAGCACAATTCCTTACAGCAGAAGATATAGGCGACCCTATTGCTGCAAGACCTAATCAGAGAGACAGAGATTTTAATTTCAGTGCAAAACTGGATGCCCGAATTTCTGATAATATTGATTTGACAGTTTCAGGGACTTATTTCGATTCTAAGAATAGATTTGATTCTGGTGGCCGAGCAGTTGCCTTCTTAAATTGGGTCAATAATCCTTTCTCCTTAAGAGATGGGTATAGAGGTAATGTTAGATTCAGACATAAATTAGGCAGACAAGGTGCTAGTAGTGATGATGAGTCTATATCATTGATTAGAAATGCATCTTATTCTATACAGTTTGGATATGAAAGAGGAAGAACTTCTCAAGAGGATTTCCAACACGGACAGAATTTATTTAATTATGGGTATTACGGGGTTCAAGAGAGAGACTTTGTCCCTACGCTTAGTGTATTAAACAACCCAGACTGGGAAGGTGAGATTTTTCCATGTGGTCCAGGAGGTTTTATGCAATGTGCATTCCAAGGTTTAACAGAAGTTGAAGGAGAGTTTATCCGAGATGATGTGATTAACAGAACGCTTTCAGCGCCGGATTTTAATGACAGAAATGGATTTAGAGAACAAGTTCAAAGTAATGTATTCAACTTGTTTACAAATGTTGGTAACGTACATAATGTAATCAGTAAAACTGAAGAAGACAGATATACGTTGAATGTTAACAGTGGATTTGATTTATTCCCAGGTGGTACTTCATCTTCAAAGCACAGTATTCAGTTTGGATTTACTTACGAGCAAAGAGTATTGAGAGATTGGTCTATAAATCCTAGAAGCATTTGGGAGCTTATGAGATCTACTGCCAATAGACACCTTCAAAATGGTGTAAACATTGATGAAGTTATTGGCGAATTTGTTGATCCTGTAACTGGTCAGGTTGCACAATTATATGCACCTAATAATCAAGCAGATGAGTTCCCAGATAGTAAATTTTTCAGAGAGGTTAGAAACTTACCTGGTGTAGATGCATCAATCATTGACTTTATCAACATTGATGCTATCGACCCAAGTGAGTTAGACTTATCTTTATTCTCACCGCTTGAGCTCATTCAAGAAAACAACTTAAATTTAAATTATACTGGTTATGACTACCTGGGAAGAACGAAAGTTCCTACCAGCACGACTTTTGATGATTTCTTCGGAGAAACGGATGAAAATGGGAGAAGAACATTCAATGTAGCACCGTTTAATCCGAACTATATAGCTGGATTTATTCAAGATAAATTCACATTCAAAGACATCATATTCAGACTGGGTGTCAGATTGGATTACTACGATGCCAATACTCAGGTACTTAAGGATCCATTCTCATTTACCGAGATAGAGTCTGCAGACCAATTCTTCGCAAGAAATACGGATCAAACGAGGCCAGAGTCAATACAAGGAGATTATAAGGTATATGTGACTGAAGATGGTGGAGATAATATCGTAGGATATAGACAAGGAGATCAGTGGTTTACACCTAGTGGAACAGCTACAGAAGGTAATCTATTATTTGGTGGTGGTCTTGTATTTCCATCATTTTTGGAACAAGATGAATTAAGAAGAAGTCCTCAATTTTTTGACAGGACAGTAGATGAAAATGGAAATGTGACTGTAGATAGATTTGATCCAAGTATCGCTTTCGAAGACTATGATCCACAGTTAAATGTAATGCCTAGATTGGCATTTAGTTTTCCGATTAATGATGATGCTGGGTTCTTTGCACACTATGATATTCTAGTGCAGAGACCAAATCCTGGATCATCAGCAGCGACACCTTTGGATTACCTATTCTTTGAAAATTCTGGAAGATTTAGTCCAGCTCAGAATCCAGACTTAAGACCAGAAAGAACGATAGACTACGAAGTAGGATTCCAACAAAAAATCTCATCTTCATCAGCTATCAAAATATCAGCATACTATAAAGAGCTGAGAGATTTAATACAAAGAAGAACCTTCACATTTGTACCTGTGATATCTTCTTACGAAACTTTCTCTAATATTGATTTTGGAACCATTAGAGGATTGGCATTTAACTACGACTTACGTAGAACAAAAAATTTCCAACTCAATGTTACCTATGCACTTCAATTTGCTAATGGAACAGGCTCTGGTGCCAACTCTGCGGCAGGTATCAATCAGAATAGAAATATCAGATCACTTCTACCATTGAGTAATGATGAAAGACATAGCTTGACAGTAATAGGTGATTATAGATTTGGATCTGGTCAAGGTCCTTCTCTTGGAGGCATTAACTTCTTGGAAAATTTTGGGGCTAACCTACTTATCAATGCGATATCAGGAAGACCATATACTACTTTCAATACAGTAAATACACCTACAGGAGCTGCAATTATCGAGGCCATCAACGAAACAAGATTACCTTGGGTATTTAGAGCAGATTTACAACTTGACAAGACATTCAACTTTAGCTTATCCGAAGAGTCAAAGAGAAAGTTATTTGTCAATGTATACTTGAGAGTGCAGAATCTATTCGATCTGGATAATATAGTGAATGTATACCCCTTCACTCAATCACCAGATGATTCTGGTTGGTTAAGTACAGGACTAGGAGAAGCGGCACTAAGTTCTGCAGTAAGAAATGGATTTACAGAAGAAAATTATTTATCAGCATTTGCTTGGAGAATATTAGCTCCGGACAACTATGCGCCACCACGTCAGATTTTCTTAGGAGCAATTGTCAATTTCTAAGTTGACAATTGGATAACTATTCTAAATCATGAAAAAAAGTAAAATGAAAAAAATTTCAAACCTATTGCTTGTTTGCTTCTTAGCTTTTGGAGTCGTGGTGGATGTCGCTGCTCACGAACCTATAGATCCTAATAAGCCAAAGGATAACAATAACGATTTTCTCGAACTGAGAATTGATTGTGTGCAAGGAAATGAATCCACTGACATGGAAATCAATAATGTCCGTGCGAGATTATGGACCAGTGGAGATATATGGTGGGATAGAGATAATGGAAGATATGTAGTGCCAAAGCCACCAGTTGGCTCAGGTATACAAGAAGTCTCATCATTATTTGCAGGAGGGGTATGGTTAGGAGGATTTGATCCTAACGGTAACCTTAAGTTAGCGGCATCTACGTATCCTAGTGATGGTAACTCAGATTACTACCCTGGCCCGTTGGATAGTGAGACAGGCCAAATAGAGTCTACAGAATGTCTTGAATGGGATGAATTCTTTAGAGTAGATGGTCAAAATATCAGAAGAGCAGTTAGAGCTTTTGAATTCGCAAGAGAAAACGAAACGGAGTTCACAATTGACTCGGTTTCTGCAGATATTAGATTCTGGCCAGGACAAGGGAATGTGTTTTTCGAAGAAGAATTCGGATTTCCTCTGCCAAATGCAGAAGGAGGACTAGGTGCATTCTGGGACGAAAATGATGATGGGATATATAACCCAGAGAATGGAGATTTCCCAGTTATAGATATCAGAGGTTGTGAACCAGCTAATAGAGCGCAAGCTTTGGAATTGGTCCCAGATGAGATGTTTTTCTGGATATTCAATGATGCAGGAAATGATCACTTGGAGTCTAGAGGAGATATTATCAATATGGAAATTCAGGTCCAATCATTTGCTTATGCGACCAATGATGAGATCAATGATATGACTTTCATGAGACACAAACTCATCAATAGAGCGAAAGAAGATATCAGACAGATGTATTTCGCCATGTGGGTAGATCCGGATTTAGGATGTTTTGAAGATGATTATGTTGGTTGTGATGTCGGTAGAAGTTTGGCTTATACATATAACTCAGATGCGCTTGATGGCACTGGATCTACAACAGATTGTGCACAAGGTGTCCCTACGTATGGTGATGTTGTACCAATTATCGGTACGGATTATTTTAGAGGACCGATAGCACCAAAAGTCATTTGCCAGGATTCCACTGAGACAGGATGTGAATCACATATTGTCTCAATTGCTGATGCATTTAATCCGAATGTACTTTCAATTGGAGATAGAATCTTCATAAGAGATCCTGATTTGGCATCTGGAGAAGTAGCTGATTTTGGGTTTGAATTAGGGATGTCATCTTTCATCGCTTTCCAAAATCCAGCTGTAGGTAACCCTGATCCAGCAACTGTGGATCCCAATATCGCAGAGCAGTATTATACATATCTAGAAGGTAGATGGTTGAATGGAGATTTTTTGACAGAGGGAGGAACAGGTTTTAATCCTATGAGTATGGATGTGACAAGATTTCACTGGCCTGATCCACCTAATGATCCTAATGGATGGTCTATGTGCTCTGAAGAATTACCACCTGGTGATAATAGAACCGTACAAGCTTCTGGACCATTCCTACTTACACCAAATGTTGTAAATGAGCTAATTGTAGGGGCGGTATGGGTGCCGGACTTAGATTATCCATGTCCTGACATTACAAGACTTTTGACAGCGGATGATGTAGCACAGAATCTATTTGATAGTTGTTTTGATATTACAGATGGTCCAGATGCACCAACAGTGAGTATCGTAGAACTTGATAGAGAGCTTATATTGGCGCTAAATAACGATTCAGATTCTAACAACTTTAATCTAGGCTACACAGAGATAGATGTAAGAGCACCAAGTAATGTTTCTGATGAAGATAAATTATACAGATTTGAAGGATATCAGATTTGGCAAGTGGCTAGACCAGATGTATCACCACAGCAGTTAGGTGATATAGAGGTTTCTATGTTAGTAGCACAGACTGATATTAGAAATGGTGTAACTGAAGTATATAACTGGAGAAATGAATCGGATCCTTTATCTCCGAGTAATGGAAATACTGAGCCAATCTGGATTCCTACTCGTGAAATAGTTGGACAAGATCAAGGTATCGTTAATACATTTAGAATAGATTCAGATGCCTTCTCTTCAGGTGATACTCGACTTATTAATCACACTGAATATTACTTCATTGCGGTTGCTTATGCTCATAATGAGTTTCTACCATTCAACCCACAAGAGTGGAGAACAACGCAACCAAGACCTTATCTTGAAGGAAGAAGAAATATTAGAGTATACACTGGTGTACCAAGACCTATCGTGTATGAGAATCTTAATGCACAATATGGTGATGGTGTTCAGATTACCCGACTAAGAGGAGTAGGTACAGGAGGAACAGATCTTGAGATGCAAGCTGGTACTCACGATCAGATATTAAATGGAGACTTTAATGGAGAAATAGTTTACGAACCTGGTAGAGGACCAATTGATATTAAAATCTATGATCCACTATCTGTTAGAGATGGACTTTTCCAATTAGAAATACTTGGTTCACATAACAATTCTTCTGCTTGTAGTATAGAAGATGGCGCAACTTGGAGAGTGACTGAGGTCAATACAGGAGATGTGTTTGAATCTGACCAAAGTCTTGATGTTATCAATGAGCAACTGATACCTGCTTATGGGATTTCTATAGATTTACAACAAGTAGAGAATGCTGGTGATTTGGGTAATAATAATGGAGCCGTATCAGCCACTACAGAATATACGTCAGATGAGGCTATTGAATGGTTTTCTGCCGTAAGAGATAATCTATCAAATATTGGTACCGGTCAAGGAATCAATGGATTTATAAGATCAGTATTTGACTTCATATTGACGGATGGACCAGATCCTGATAGGGATGCTTTTGTTACAGATCCAGAATCTGAGTTTTCGAGCTTTGGTGATGGATTTTGGTATCCATACATGTTGACTTCTGTAGCACCTAAATCAACGGGAGTTCCATATATCACTCCAGGTTGGACAGAGAATAGAAGTCACAATAGCACAAGACCTGCTGGTAGAAACAAAATCAGATTCCTCAATAATGTTGATATCGTGATGACTAGTGATAAGAGTAAATGGTCTCGATGTATGGTATTAGAAACAGGCAGCAGAGATGCACCTTATTTCACAAGGTTGAATAATCTGGATTTAAAAGATTCTCCATCAGTTAATCAGGATGGATTACCTGGAGTAGGGTCGGATCCGAATGATATTAACAGTTCTAATTATATAGAAGGCTTTAGTGATAGAGATGATCTACCTCAAGATTTGGGTGAGACTGGATATAGTTGGTTCCCTGGATATGCAATTGATGTAGAAACGGGTCGACGTCTGAATATTTTCTTTGGAGAAAATTCAGCATTCAATGCGGAGTATTCATTGCAGGCAGCTCAAATTGGTTTTGACTCTATAGCGATGGAGCCAATATTTGGGCCAGACCCATCTAGATTTGATGTAGGTAATGATATGCTCTATAACCCGACAGATGACTTGCTTGCAGCAGGAGCTGCTGGTGGTGGAGCATTTTTTAACCCGCTTAGTATTGCCTTTGCAGGTGGACAACATTATATCTACGTTACTAGAGAGGAGTATGATGGATGTGCTGGTCTAGGAAATTTATTTAGAACGGAGCCAGTTCCATTCTTAGCTAAGGGTAAAGTGCTGCCATCAATATCATGGACGTCAATGAGTATGATGGAGACGGGTACAACTATCCTAGGTTATGATGAAGGCGTTGTGCCTTCAGATGTCATTATGAGACTTAGAGTAGACAAGCCATATAACTTACAAACTGAAGTAGATTTTGATGTTCCTAACGGAACCAGATGTTTGATTTCAGAAGGCGATGAAGGTGGCTTCCCTCTATATCAGTTTAGAATAGATGGTGCAGAATCTACGCCATTGACAGAAGATGATTATGAAGGGGCATTAGCCAATGTTAATGTTGTGCCAAATCCTTACTACGCTTTCTCAGCATATGAGAGAGATCAGTTTGATAGAATTGTGAAAATTACTAACGTACCTGACAGAGCTGTCGTTACTATTTTCTCATTGGACGGTAAGTTTATTCAGCAATTCAATAGAGCTGAAAGTCCTCAGAGAAGATCAGGATCCAATCCTGGAGTTGAATTCACTCAGACTAATCCATCTATACAATGGAACCTTGAAAATTCTGCAGGTATACCAATAGCTAGTGGTGTCTACCTTATCCATATTGCAGCTCCGAGAGCGGATGGCAGTGGCATGGAAGAAAGAACAATCAAATGGTTTGGTGTCAACAGGAAATTTGACCCTTCAGGACTTTAATATAATTACGGTTAACAAGTATATTTTATAAAAGAAGAAACTATGAAACTCAATTATATAATTCAATCTGTTGTATGTGCATTGCTGCTAGGTGCAGTAACACTACAAGCAGGTAATCCTGATCGTCAAGGTGAAGCAGGTGCAGCAGAGCTCTTACTTAATCCCTGGGCAAGAAGTGCCGGTCTTCATACGACCAATACGGCTTCCATTATGGGTGTAGAAGCTATGAGATTAAATATTGCTGGCCTTTCAAGGATCAATGGTAGAGAATTGGTGGTAGCTAATACCAGACTTTTTTCTGGTTCGGATGTCAATATAAATGCATTGGGATTTGCCAATAAAGTTGGAGAATCAGGTGCATTTGGTATCTCATTGATGGCAATGGACTTTGGAGAAATACCAGTAACCACCGTATCAGATCCAGAAGGTACAGGAGGTTCTTTCTCTCCAGCATTTTTTAATCTAGGAGCAGGATACTCATATATCTATGATAACAAAATTTCAGTAGGGATACTTGTTAGATTGGTATCAGAGAGTACGTCTGATGTAAGTGCCTTTGGATTCGGCATAGATGCAGGTGTGCAATATGTTACAGGAGAGGATGACAACTTTAGGCTAGGGATTTCATTGAGAAATGTAGGTTCGACAATGAGATTCAACGGTCAAGGATTAGCGACTACATTTACCGCAAACGAAACAGGTGTGGAGCTAACGGGATCTCAGAGATCTGAAGACTTTGAATTACCTTCAGTACTAAACATTGGATTGAGCTATGATTTTTATCTGCTAAGAACTAGTGAAGATGCTGGCCCTGGTCTCGGTAATCAGAATCTGATATTAAGAGCAGTGGGTAACTTTACATCTAATGCATTCTCTAGGGATAGAATCGGTGGAGGTATAGAAGTATTATTTGCTGATAAATTTGCACTCCGTGCGGCATATAGACAACCTGTTGGTTCTGTGCCATCCAGTCAAGAAGATATCTATACTGGTTTTTCTGGAGGTGCTTCAGTGGAGCTTCCGTTTGCAAAGGGAAGTGACAGTAGGGTCGGATTAGATTATGCATATAGAGCTACTTCACCTTTTAGAGGAACACATAATTTTTCTATTAGATTAGCTTTCTAATCTCAATAGAAAACGATTTCTTATAGAAAGTAGTAACTTTAAAGTTAAATAAATGACGTCTCCATCTTAGATGGAGACGTTTTTTGCTTGTTAGAAAGCACCATTTTTAATTAATTATTATTCTATGGGCTATAACTATATGACCAAGGAAGGGTATGATAAATTGAAGAAAGAACTTGATGAGCTTAAAAGCAATGGGAGGGCAGAAGCCGCGAAGGCTATAGCAGAAGCCAGAGAAAAGGGCGATTTGTCTGAGAATGCTGAGTATGATGCAGCTAAGGATGCTCAAGGGATGCTCGAAGCCAAGATAAGTGAGATGGATAAGATAATGGCTAATGCCAGGATATTGGACGAATCCCAATTAGATATCTCTAAAGTCACCATCTTAAGTTCTGTAAAACTTCTCAACAAAAAAGTCAATAAAGAGATTACTTATACCTTGGTATCCAAAGCAGAAGCTGACCTTAAGACCAAGAAAATTTCTGTGGACTCACCGATAGGACAAGGTTTGCTTGGAAAGAAAGTTGGAGAATCTGTACAAATATCTACGCCTGGAGGTCAGATAGGATTTGAAGTCTTGGAGATATTTATCAAGTAGATGTCGAGTATTTTCAGTAAGATAATTGCTGGTGAGATTCCCAGCTACAAAGTTGCAGAGGACGAATATTGTTATGCTTTTCTTGATATCAATCCACTTGTAAAAGGCCATACGCTTGTTGTGCCAAAGGTAGAAGTGGATTATCTCTTTGACCTTGATGATGATACTACCAGCCGCTTGAATCTGTTTACTAAGAAGGTCGCCAAGGCAATAGATATCTGTATAGATTGTAAGCGGGTAGGGGTTATGGTAATTGGGACTGAAGTGCCACATGCCCATATACATTTGATTCCATTCCAGAAAGAATCAGAGATGGATATAACCCGGACAAAGCTTCAAATATCTGCTGAAGAAATGGGTGCAATCGCAGCCAAGATTTCAGCTGCTTATTTGCGATAACTTAGATTCCTTTTACTCTTCCAGGATTTTCTTTAATAAAGCTTTTCCAGTTTTTGGTCTTAGGGACCTTTATACCACTGCCAGATATTTGATGGTAGTGACAAAGGGCAACACCTAAGGCATCAGTGGCATCCAGATAATGCTCGCGGACTGTAAAATCCAACATATTCTTAAGCATAGCTGCTACTTGCTCTTTTGAAGCATTGCCATTACCAGTTATTGACTGTTTTATCTTCTTAGGAGAGTATTCGGTAATATCTAAGCCCATAGTCATAGCGGCAGCCATAGCTACGCCTTGGGCTCTACCCAGCTTAAGCATTGATTGCACATTTTTACCAAAAAAAGGTGATTCTATGGCCATTGAGCTAGGGAGATAAGTTTCTATTATCTCTTGTAGCTGAAGAAAAATTTCCTTTAGCTTGGTTTGGTGATTAGCAAAGTGGGTCAGTTTCAATGTGCCGATATCCTGCACGCGAGGGCTACCATTTGTTAAATCCAGAATGGCATATCCAAGAATATTTGTTCCTGGATCAACACCTATAATTTTAGAACGCTTAATCTTTAGTTTCTTTAGATTGTCAAATTAAGAATTATTATGATATGTTGCTGTGTTATTATTTTGAATTAAAATTCATAATACTTTTGAACCAGTGAACATGACCTATACATATATGTCCTGGATAGTCAAGACTGTAACAGTCTTTGCGCTGGCTGCATATACAATATGGCTATTATTTCTGCAGAATGATATTTCAAGTTTGATTGGTTCATTTCACTGGAGTTTTGATAAGCTACTTGTCATCGGTATAGTCTTATGTATGAGTACTATCAATTGGGGCATGGAAATACTTAAGTGGCATATTGCAATCAAACCATTAACTATGAGTCTGGTTAAAAGTGCTAAGTCTGTGCTAACAGGTATAGCATTGGGGCTAATAACACCAGCGAGGGTAGGAGAATATGTTGGGAGGATGATCTATGTGACTAATAAGCAGAGAATGTGGTCAGGTATAGCAACATTCAGATGCAGCTTAGCCCAATCGTCAGTAACCTATACCATGGGAATTATCTCTTTTTTCTATTTGAACAAGACAGGTATTTTGATTCCATCGATTGGAATCAACGCTGATGTGTTTTTGCTACTCAGTATATTTTTATTGACAGTTATGTTACTTGTCTTTGTCAAATTAGATCGCTTGTTGCCATTGATAGGTAAGCTACCTACATATTGGAAGCAAAAGCTGAGAATTGACCAACAGGACAGTAGCTTTGATGGAGTTACATTTAGTACCCAATCGCAATTGCTGATTCTCTTTTATGCGACTTTGCGTTATGCCGTTTATTTGATCCAGTTCGGTTTCTTACTTTTAATGATAGGACATCATTCTTCTGTCCTGGAATTGTTCTCTGCTATAAGTCTCATCTTTCTCATACAATCATTATTACCGGTACCTGCCTTGGCTAAAGTTTTTGCAAGGACTGGAGCGGCAGCTGGTGTGTTTACACTTTTGGGTTATGGTACTAAGGAGGTAATAACGGCTTCCTTAGTTATTTGGGTAATAAACCTTCTTCTGCCAGCGTTATGCGGACTAGTGTTTCTACTCAAATTAGAAAAGGAAAAGGTCTGAATGCATTTAATGAAATTAATATCCTTGAGTCTTTGCCTCTTGTGCTGTGAGTTAAGCCTAGCTCAAACCAATAAGGACTGGGCCGAACTGTCCTTTCAAGATGGAGAGATTTTGACCTATGTAATCTATTATAACTGGGGTATGATATGGGTGCCAGCAGGAGAAGTAAAATTTGAAATTACAGAGCATGATAATCATATAGAATTTGATGTTATTGGTCGCACTTTCTCTTCTTATGACAGTATGTTTAAGGTCAGAGATTATTACACAAGTGAAGTAGATAAAAGTACCATGTACCCAATCAATTTTAGAAGAGATGTATTGGAGGGTAATTACCAACGATTTGACAGTATCTGGTTTGATCAACAGACAGGAGAGCTTGTAGAGTATTTTGGAAGGAGTAGACAGTCTGCTAGAAAGTTCGAATTTGAAGTAGACAATAAGGTACATGATATGGTGTCTGCAATATATAATATTCGAACTGAGGAGTTAGAATCTTATTCTGACGGTGATCAAATACCTGTCGACATATTCTTTGACAAAGAATTTTTCGCGATTAATGTTAAGTTCAATGGCATTAAGACTAGGAAGATTAAAGGCCTAGGAAAGATGAGTACCTATCATTTGCAACCTGCACTGATAGACGGTTATGTTTTCTCAGAAGGGGATGTCATGGACATATGGGTATCCGTAGACGGTAATCAAATCCCACTAATGATAGAATCACCTATCACTATAGGATCTGTCAAAGCTGTACTGAGCGGTGTCAAAAACACAAAATATGAGAATAGAGCCTTACCCCTGCGGCAATAGTTTAGATGTCTCTATTTTGATGATATCTAATCCTGCATTTAGAACTTAAATCCTGTATAATATTTTGCAGAAATTCCACTAGGCATTAGATATTATTTAATGTATGGCGTATTTCAAAAGATTGTATTACATATGTGACAAAATTCCATATGATAAATACCACCTTTCGTTAGGATTTTAAATCCTAACTTAGAATTATTAAGTCTCATAAAAGCCAGAAATACATAGTCGCAAATAAAAAGTTCGGATACAACAAGTATTATCTAAGGCTAGGATTTTCGAATGTATTAAACCAACTATGTCCGGATTAGCGACTATGTATTCTGACTATTTCACATTTAATCAGCCTTATTCTATCTCATACGACCACTTACTCGAAAATTAGCAGGAAATGAGACCTATTGTTTCCTTGATTTCTCTATTTTAGAAGACTAATCGAATCAAAAAATTATGTCAAAACCCCTAGTTAAAGGAAGAATGGATTTCGACAATCAGCCTCAGCTATTTGGACACCCAATTGGACTCTATGTATTATTCTTTACCGAGATGTGGGAGCGGTTCTCTTACTATGGGATGAGAGCCATTTTGGTCCTATATATTACAGCTAAAACGTTAGATCAAAATCCTGGACTGGGTTGGACAGATGCAGAGGCATTATCCTTATATGGTACGTATACGATGTTGGTATATGTCATGTCTATTCCTGGTGGATTTATAGCTGATAAGTTGATAGGTCAAAAGAAAGCAGTTCTCTTGGGAGGAATAATACTCGTGCTAGGACATAGTGTATTAGCCATAACCCAAGATTGGGCCTTCTATACTGGGTTAGGATTAATTATTTTAGGAGTAGGGTTGCTTAAGCCAAACATTTCTACAATGGTTGGTGGACTAT
>CAZPUF010000037.1:0-7589 GCA_964589705.1 uncultured Saprospiraceae bacterium
ATGATTATGTTATCAAAGTCTATGATGAGATCAGATGCCTGATAAATCTCTTCTGTGGAATTAAATCTAAAAGTCAATAATCCTAAGCCATCAGGTTCGGTCTGAGAAAAAGTAGGTGGAATAGGACAGTTGTCACTGAAGTTTGATATTCCTTGTGGAATAAATTCAATGTCGCATTCATTTTCTTCTAGATAGAATATTTCATTTTCAGGACATTCCACGGTAGGTGGATTGCCGTCCACGACTGAGACGGTGTAAGCACAATCTGCACTATTACCTCCACAATCAGTAATTACAAAATCAAGTACGTTTATCCCAACATCTAAAGGTAGAGGAAGACCTTCTTGTGCCACATTTGTTGCTAGATTCCCATTGACAGTCAGTCTCCAACGTGCCTGTGATTCAGTTAGACAATTATCAGAGAATTCAGGAAGTATAACACCAAAAGTTGTTGTGCATTGATTATCAAGATTAATTTCTACATCCCCAGGGCACATCGTTATTGTTGGAGGAGCTGGGTCAATGATGCTGAAGAGTGCTTCTCTCTGAGAAATATTGTTACACCTATCAAAGGCAACAAAACTAACTTGCTGAGTAAATATGGCACCTATAATATTATTGCAATCTATCATGTCCAATTCAGGTACACTTGCATTCAATATTTCCATCGTATCCCTATAGGCTCTTGGTGGCAAGCCTAGGATATTAAATTCGCTGCAATTATCCACTACTTCCGCGCCGCCAAGATTCGCTACCCAATTATCAAATAATTCAGAGATGTTTTGATTTTCACAAGTCAATATAGTATCGCCAGGAAACACTAAGAATTCAGGACCAGTAAAATCTTGAATCTGGATTACCTGTATGAAAGAGTCTTTATTTCCACAAATATCCTCCGCTATCCATTGTCTTTGTATTTGATTTTGACAAGAAGAATTAAATATAATTGAATCAGTCTTGCTAGCTGTGACGACTGAGCAGTTGTCAGCAACCTGGATAAATGCATCTACATTATCTAAGTCGTCATCACAGTCTATAGCTACAGTCGCATCTCCCTGAATAGTGGGAGAGATGGTGTCTCTGATAGAAATGATTTGGGAAGTATCTACAGTATTGCCACACGCGTCAGTTGCTGTCCATGATTTGAATATTTCGTAATTAAAATATTCACAGGATAAAGTGTCTGTAGATCTGTTAGTGCTGTCTCGTTGTGATATGTTAGATATAATACCATCACACATATCTAGAAAAGTGGGGAGGGTATCTGAAATAACCTGATTGCAGAGTAGAGTAGTATCTGCTGGAACAAACGTTACCACTGGAGAAATGACATCAGCCGAAATAGAAAATACGCCTTCTGTGCTATTAATATTTCCGCAGCCATCTTCTATTATAAAATTAACCATCACAGACCAGGCGCATTCTGTCCGTGATACCATAATGTCTGTAAGAAGGCTATCGTTACCTACCCCAGTATTACCAGCAGTGTCTTCCCAAGTATAATTAATCAGAATGATAGTGTCACTGCAATTATCTTCTATTACAGAGCCGCCTCTGGAGTCTAACCAAGCTTGCAATGACGTTATGGTAGATGTGTCGCAAAGGACAGACATATTCTGGGCTTCTAGAACAATATTAGGAGGTAAGTTATCTTGGAAGCCAAAACTGGCAGTGACATTTTCAGTGGTTCTGATGCCACAGCTATCTATAGCAAAGAATTCAACGATAAGGCCCTCTTCATTAAAGCAACCCTGTTGCTGAATAGTGACTAGACTATCCAGCGCATCCGATAACGATATAGTTGTAAAAATATTAGCGTCTCCATTATCAGCTTCTGCACCTGCCATACTAGAAAACCAATCAGTAAATGGGTCCACAAATTCATCCTCACAGAGAATTGTCATGTCTGAAGGGAGAATGGTGAATATAGGCGGGATAGTATCTTGGTCGCTGGCGCTAACCAAATGAGGAGAAATGGTGCTCGCTAATAGCACAAATACTAGATATGTCCAGTGTCGGTTCACAGATTAGATAACGAAAATGTAGAATTAAATGTGCTAAAACTATACCATTAACTACAGCTTTAGTCTTTATTCTTCTTCTGTGTTCTCAGTTTGCTTCGTCAGCTTTTTGTCTTCTACGTTGTCATTAAGGAATTCATTGATAGTATCCACTTCGAAATTTGTCTGCATTTCACCGAAGGTACTCACTTTGATATCAAATCCTTTAAGTGCTTCATGTACGGCAGGTTCCCCCTTCTTTTTCATCTTTTTTGGCATAGTACTCAGTTATAATATTAAAACTACACTATCATGAACAACTAATATAGGACTTAGAATTCCACTTTAACAGTACATTTTTCATTAGAGCGGACAAAAAAAAGGACCAGTCACATTTGACCGGTCTTTGGGACGAAAAAAAAGTACTCAGATAGCTATATATAAACTCAATCTCGCTATGAATTCTGAGTACTTTACTCTTATAATTAGCTTATTTTGCTTTTATCATCTTTTGTATACTTTGAGAACCATTGAAATCTAGCTTGTAGTACATGATTCCTATCGGTAAGTCTTTGCTGTCTACGATGACTGTATTCAATCCTTCATTTCCATTCAAAAGCCTAGATTCTAACACTCGTCCATCTACAGTTACAATGGTAAATTGTACCTCCCCCTCACTCGGCAGCGTGTATCTTATTCTTGTAGAATTTTGGAATGGATTCGGTTCGTTCTGTGAAACTTCCATTTCACTACCCGTATTCAATAATATCTCTCTGGATTCTAATTTATCTCCGATATAAACTTCATTCTCAAGCAATAATGGATCTAAACTCAGTTTTTCGGAGATTAGGCCTGGTGTTTCAGAGACCAGTATTACATTAAGTACGTAGTCTTCGCCTATTGTATTGATGTCATTTGCACTCAATCTCAGAGTATTACCTTGGATATTTACATTGGAAGAAGATATGCCTTCTCCTGAGATGCTCTTGAAAGATGCATCGGTAATCGTCATAACCAATTGTAAACCTTCTATAGCTTCAGAAATATTCAGCTGTAAGGTAGTTTCTTGATTAGCTTCTAACAATCTGTCATCATACTTAAGCAATACAGATTTTCGATTTTTGGTCTCAGAAGATTTAGAATTAGCTACAGCCGTATTGTCTACATCTCCAATTTTCACAGCTAAAAAGTCTTGGTCCATCATACTTTCTGTCATATTGTAAATATTGATGACTTCTGAATAAGACCAAGGGCTCTCTATGACCATATCTGATTTTGCATCTAGAATCTTCCAGCTGTCAGACTGAGGAAGTTCGGTATAGACGCCTAGGATCAGCTTCCTTAATTCTATAAGGTCCAGTCCATTAATCCGGTTATCAGAGTTAACGTCCGCCGCAATCAATTTAGCTGGAGAATCCAACATTTCCACTCCTAAGATGTGACGCTGAATCTTAATGATGTCCACAGTATTTATGCCATTTGTATGGCCATCATCTTTAGATGCTTCTATACTGTAGTCCATTTCTAATAAATTATCTTCAAAGGCATACGTGCCCGATTTGTCAGTAACTTGGGATTTGGGATAGCCAGGAGTATCTCCGATTAATTCTGTAGATACATTCTCCACAGTTTCTCCCTCCTCAGTCATAATAACTCCAGCTACTAAACCTGAAGTGCCACCGCCATTGTCTATTACTCTCAGAACAACCAGGCAGAAATCATTGTTACCACATTCATCCCAAGCATACATTGGAATCTGAAGAAATCCATCTGCACCGACATCTGAAGTTGTAAAGATCTTTCCTGAAGTTCTAGCCTCAGGTCTCCATATGTGGATGTCACCTCCGTATTCTTCAAATTCGCCAGTCGTGCTATTGAATCCTCCATCACTATATGCACCGCTTCCATTTTGGGGACATTCTGCATTCACATCTACAATAGAGTTATTGGAATCGAAAAACCAAAAGCTTCCATCATACCACATTCTGTCTGTCCGCGAGCTATACTCAGAATCGCATCTAAGGGGTGGTGGCACATCACTAAACGTAAAGAATAAATTTTCACTACTGCTGCATTGGTCAAAACTGGCTACATTAAAATCAATCGCCCACAATTCTACTTCTCCGTTTTGCATGAATGTTGTACCTAGATTCAAACAATATGGCGTTGGTGGATTATTATCTTCTATCGTGAAGTAGGTTTCCGTAGTCGTCTGATTTGTACATCCATCACGCAGAATCCAAGTGACTTTATGTCTGGCCTTACTTGCCGTAATACCATCTGGTATGATAAAACTGACAGGTTCACCGTTAATCGTTCTTTCTAGATAAAATGGATTAGGATCGCCTGAAGCAGTGAATTTTGAAGCCAATGTGCTGTACTCAAAATCAATTTTCCCATCATCATCTAAGTCTACCCTAGCTGTCCATCCTAGAAGAGTAGTAGGGCATATGCCTGTGTCAACACCTACAGCTGAAAACGAGATACCCTTGCTCTGACAAGTGCCGTCTACACTAAACACAATCTCCGCTTCTGTAGTAAGCGTAGGTCGCGTCGTATCATCTACAGTAATTACTTGTGTATGGGTGTACCTGCCTTCCACTTCTCCCGTATCTGATGGCTCAGCTATGTTATTCAGATCAGAATCAGTTGGGTCATAAATGCACCAATCAATTACAGACCACTCATTAAAGATTTTAACACAGGCATCTGGAAGGAAAGTTAATGTATCACTATCCAGACTCAGAGCTATCAAATTACAGGTAGCGGCTATCCAAGTAGGTTCCGCAGATTTAAAATCTGGGCATTCTACACGGATATCTTCAGGAAAAACTATCGTAGAGGGATCAAATACTTCTCCAGCAGGTTCTATGACGAACCATTGTTCGCAGATGGTATTACCATCTACTCGCCATTGTCTTCTTATGGCTCCAAAACCACAGCCTGGATCAAATGCAGGTACTTCTACTCCTAAGTAACCTGGTACATTTCCTTCTGTGGCCCTTTTTCTTCTTGGTTCTGTTCTTTCATTCGTATCCAGGGTATCTATCGCCAAGGGCAGGCGCTCACAACTTGTCAATAATTCCGGTACACCTGTTACATTGTAGCTCCATATATCATCATCACATCCTAAAGCTAAGTCTGGGGCGCAGATTAAAGCGGACCCCTTATCTTCAAGGGTTACAGTGGCTATACCATAATTTTCATTCCCTTTGGAATCAGTGGCTCTGAATTCAATGTCTATAACTCTGGCATTTACATCTACTAGGTCATTACAACAGAATTCCACACTCTCTCCCCAGATAGTATCTAATGGAGAACAAGAAAAGGGTCTTCTTACTGCAATCTCCACTGGAGAGCATCCATCAAAACTTCCATTATCGAAGTCTCTAGCATGCACGCGGGCCACACCTCTATCAGGCTCATTGACGATGCCCGTAGGGACTAAGTCTACCACAAGATTTCTTGTCAGCACTACTACAGGTGGTGTCCTATCGAAAACTTCCAATCTGACTGCTGTCTCATTTATATTGCCACAGCAATCTACTGCTCTGTAGTGCAAGTCATAGATGCCAATAGGCAATCCTTTGATGAAATATCCTTCTTCTTGTGATCCTATTACAGTGTAAGGGCTTCCAGGAATGAGGACGGTATAACTTGCATTCGGATCGCATTCGTCCACGAAATGTTCTGGCTGAGGAATAATCACATCAGCTGTACAATGACCTGGCGTCACACTGGTATTAATATCGTTAACAGTATAGCTAGGTGCTTCATCATCTCTAGCATCAATAACCTGTGTATAATTTATAAAATCATTATTCTCCCAGTCTAGAACTGTCCAGCTCCTAGATATCTTACTGTTGCCTGCGCAATCAGTGCCACATCCGTCAAATATCACGTCTGTATAAAATGCTCTTATCGAGCATATCTCATCTATCAATGGTTGTGCATGTAGCCCGCCGGGTCTTACACCATATAAATAGTAATGGGGATAAGCTCTCCAAATTCCTTCATTACTCTCTATCACACAGTCTATGTCAAATTCATCTGGATCGATGCCATCATCATCAGAGTCACTGTCTTCTGTCGTAGGGTCATCATAGAATGCTGCTATTTCAGCAGGAGAAGCCCCTGTATAGCATAGTGGTACAATTACATTTTTCTGAGGCATCAGAATGACATCTTCTACTGGCGTCCCATCACCTTCCATCAATATTGGATTTCCATTAACATCTGTAATGCCAATTGGGTCAAATCTATAATACTGCGTGCATTGAATAGTAGAAGAACCGTTTACGCCTTCAAATGCGATTGTCCATACTCTCACTAATAAAGTGCTCGATGACCCTGCTATCTCACGCGTACCGTCTGTGAAAGTGACGGAAACAGGTTGTCCACAGCTGAGAGCTACATTTTGGCTCAAAAAAGTGTTAGGGTCAGATGGAATTAATTGATCTAAAAGACTGATATCATATCCTCTTTTATTAGATATAGGGTCGAACGTCGTGAATAAAGGAAGTTCTGCACAGTTAAGTATACATGCAGGGTCAGTCACATCTGGGTCTGAACAAGTAGCACAATCTAAATTCGGCGCGCCCTTGTTCTCTATTATTATATAGCCCCAACAAAATAGACCTGTCGCCAAATCCGTGACATTGTAGGTCAGCTGACGGCCAACAAAATTGCTAACATCGGATTGGTCCAAGACGACGCCTGGGCTAGAAAATATTTCTAACTCATAAGAGCCACTAGGGTCTTCTCCTTCTAATAAATCAGTAGGGTCGAGTTCTATACCACAAGTGGCATTTGTAGATACATTGACTAGATCGTTACAGGCAAGCGTCTCTTCATTTGGGATAAGAAGAGAGTTATGCCCTGTAGATTCTGTTATGGGTAACAGAAAACTAGCCATGACCAGTAAATCCCTGGTCAGGGTCATAAATCGGTTCATGTTCAGATTATTGATTACAAAATCTACTGCAACATATACCATTTAAGGTGAGATACTGTCCTCATTTTCAGACATTTATCGAGGTATTTTTTAGATAATAAATTTTTCACATACCTATAGCTTAAGCTAATGAAGGAGTTATAAAGTGTTAAAAGATATATTGATCGATGCTTAATATGATAAGCTCTATAAGTATGGGTAGAATAGTGGATATCTAATCAATACTTAAGGATAGAATAGTCGTCAAGCTAGCGTAAAATGTCCTCTAAAAATTGCTTGCCTAATTTATTTATTGTCCTATCTTTGCCGTCCGCTTCAAAGGTGGAGTGGGTGAGTGGCTGAAACCACTGGTTTGCTAAATCAGCGTACTGGGAAACCGGTACCGGGGGTTCGAATCCCTCCTCCACCGCATTAAAAGAAATTTTCGGGGCGTAGCGCAGTCCGGTTAGCGCACCTGGTTTGGGACCAGGGGGTCGGAGGTTCGAATCCTCTCGCCCCGACATTTTACACAAATGCCGCTTGATAATCAACGAGTTATCAGCGGTATTTTTGTTTAGCCTATTTTATAAACATTTAGTAGTATCTCAGGATGCACAGCAATTCTTTGGCTTTGTTTTGTAAAGCAGAATAAATCT
>CAZPUF010000037.1:7689-18704 GCA_964589705.1 uncultured Saprospiraceae bacterium
TATCTCAGGATGCACAGCAATTCTTTGGCTTTGTTTTGTAAAGCAGAATAAATCTTATATCCAAGAACGGTAATAATTGAAGACTAAATGAAGGGTTCCCTTATTTGGATGCCTTATATATCCGATTATTATCCGTATTCCACTCTGATCGTTTTTTGAAATACTTAGGATTGACGATAAGCAGGCCAAATGATTCACAACCATACTTTGTTTGTTTGGCGTGATGGGAGCCATGGGCACGGAGTATGGCTTTAGAATACTTGTTGTCCAACTGTCGAAACCAAGAGAATCTTTGATGAATATACACATCATGGATAAGGAAGTATATGAGCCCATAGATGGAAATACCTATGCCGACAAAAAGTAGAGCACCCCAGCCCTCTACAAATGTCCCAGCCATATAACAGAAAGCACTTGGTACAGCAAATACAAAGAAGAACCGATCATTCTTTTCAAAAAAACCATCCTTCAAGTGAGGCTGGTGATGGTCCTCATGCCAGGCCCATAACAATCCATGCATCACAAACTTGTGAGTGAACCAAGCGACGAATTCCATAGCCAGGACAGTAGCCAAAGTGATACCGATATTAATGAGTATATGCATACTACATAAATATAAAAAAATGATGGATTGTTCCGGGAGGGTAGGGCTGGATTTAGTCTAGGAATACTCGCTCCTGCTGAGTATTTTCTGTAAACTGTCTAATTAAATCCAATTCTATAAAGAAGCTGGTAGTTTCTCCTGGATCAGACTTAAAATGGATTCGACCATTCATGGATTCTATCATATTAGCAGCGATGGCCAAGCCAAGTCCAGAACCAGAATCCTTAGTGGTGAATTTCGGTTGGAAGATTTTTGTTTTCATCTCATCAGGAATGCCAATGCCATTGTCACTGACTTCTATGATTGCTTTATCCCGTTTAGTATCTAAGAGGATTTGAATAATACCCTTTCTATCAGAAGGAATAGATTCTATAGCATTCTTGACGAGATTATTGAGTATTCTGACTAGCTGGCTCTTGTCAGCATAGACATAGATGGGGTCTATTGGAGCGGTCAATCTGATCTCCATATCCTCTCTCTTTCTGAATAAGTTATGGACAACTTCCAAGATATTATTGAGTTCTACTTTGGTATTAGATGTTTTGGGCAACTCTGCAAAATTGCCAAAAGCTTCAGCGATACCAGTCAGGTTATCTATCTGCTCCAACATCGTCTTGGATATCTTTTTGGATATCTGATGTGCATTATCCGGATCCCTCTTTATCGCCTTTTCAAGATATTGGATGCTAAGCTTCATAGGCGTCAGCGGATTTTTAATTTCATGCGCTACCTGCTTAGCCATTTCTCGCCATGCCGAGTCTCTCTCATTTTTGGCCAAGATCTCTGCACTTTCTCCAAGCTTATCCACCATCTTATTATAATTACCAATAAGAATCCCAATTTCATCATCTCTGTCCCAGGTAATCTGATCATTGTTTTTGCCTAGCTTGACTTGGGTTAGCTTTTGATTAAGCATGGAGAGTGGGCGAGTAATAGATTGGGCAATGAATATTGATATCACACTAGCTATAAAGAAAAGGAATACATATACATTGAAGATGCTACCCAGAAAGTCAAATACGTTGAGGGCATTGTTTTCCAAAGGACTCTTCATTTTTATTTCTGCTACGCCGGCTACTTCGCCTTTAAAGCGAATAGGTATATAACTAAGGCCATGATTGATGCCTTCATCTGTAAAGGCGAATGACTCTTTTTGTTTGGTGTAAAATACTCGAGTGAAGTAATCCAAATTCTCTGATTGATCATCTATCAAGTGCACACTCATTTGCACATTGTGTATCTTTTCTAAGTCTTTCTGATAATTGGATATAATCTCTACAGATTCTGAAGGTGATGAAGATATGAGGGATCTGTACTCAAAGTCTCTTGAGAGATTGACCAGCTTTTCCTTTGTCACCATCTTCTTCTCCTTAGACAGGTAATTATTCAAAAATGAACTTGTGATTGAAGCTATGATGACGAATGAAAGAAGAATAACCAGGATAAGAGATAGTTGTATTTTACTATTTAGTGATTCTAGATTCTGAATAAACAGAGGCCAATCTTGAGGCAGAAATCTAAATAATAGATCTAATAGCCCTATCAAAATAATGAGTAGCACAATGATGCTAAACAGAAAAGAAAACAGCGTGATAGGCTTAATGAATCCTCGAAAGGACTTTTTCGAAACCAGTAATTTTGAAGGCGATGGTCTGTAGGTAATATAGACTTGAGCCCCATCAAAGATGGTAGACTTATCCGATGTATTTATAAGATCTATCTCGGACTGATGGAGTTCTTGACCTTTTATTATTGCTGTTCCATCCCTATAATAGTTGAACGCAACAGGAGCTTTGGATTCACCTTCATCTCCTTTGACACCAATATATATGTTGCTAGCATTTTCCATTGGATATTGTAGCCAGACTATATTTCTTATCTCGTCGAACCAAGTATCCTTATTTACTGCTTCTAAATTTAGCAAGCTGTTAGCTTCATATTTATTTTCCTCAAAGAGACTAGCACCTTGCTCATCAAAAATCTCAAGTATTATATCATCTCTTTGTAGTTGATGAGTTATATAGACTTCCAGATCTCCTTTGTCATATTGTACACCTTCTGGTAATACAAGAAGTTCATTGACCATCTGACCGACGGTCTCTCTGAGTTTTAGATTGTCAAGATCTTGCAGATACCTATTTGGAGTCTCGTGATGGACTTCGGTCAAGTAAGTATATCTTGATTGTATCTCTTTTTTAATATCGTAATTGAAGAAAAGCGCCGCTAGATAAAATGCGAAGAATATACCCCACCAGATAACCCAAGTTATAGTCCTTGTTCTCAAATCTACAAAGAGATCCATCAGAAGGATGTAACAAAATAGGAATAGAGAGAGTATGATAGGATCTAAATCGAGTTTGGTTATATACCCCATTCCGACTGCAACCACTATACTTCCAAAGTAGGTAGAATAAAGACGAATCTTGCTGGCGTTGTAATCTTTGAAATGTCGAAACAGGGCATGACCAAAATGGAATATACCTAGCTGAATAAGTACGACTGAGCAGAAGAGTATGAAGTCTGATGCAGATGTTTTACCCAAATCATCTATAGCTATAGTAGATGTTTCACTTCTGACAAGAAGCTGCACAAACCTGATATGAGATATAAAAAACAGCATGTGAAGAAAGGACAACCCAACCATTACTGGGCTAGAAAGTTTTCCCTTATAAGAGATTATAAATCGTTCTGTGATAAATAAGAAAATCGAAAGCATTAAGATGCCATCAAATACCATATCAAGGGAGTGATAGGCTTTATGATGAGAAAAGGAAGGCACAATATCCATTAATGAATATCTTTCCATCCAACCAGTTGTTATACTTATGATTCTGATACCTGTTACCATGAGTAGAGGAAGGATGTGCTTATAATGCAAACAAGTCATCAATAGCCATATGATAGCCATCAGATATCCACCCAGTAACATGTATTCTATATTTGCCGTTCTGAGTCTCTTTCCCATACTTATGGGAACTCCCTTTATTTTGTATGTACTATCAGATGTGCCTCTAACAAAGTCATGATGAAAACCCATTTCCTGCAAATGCTTGGCATCTATACTGCCATCACTTTTGAATGGAGAATAACATATAGATCCAGTAATTGCATTTGAAGAAATTTCTTGGCAAAAGTCTCGACCAAGAAATTCTTTTGTCCAGAATACCTTTTCCTCTTTCTTAAATAGCTGAACCTGTAAGTTGCTCTGTTCTAGTTGCTCAGCAGTAAGTTGAATTTTTTGTAAATCTTCACTTGATAATGTTTCTTTCTCATATATCTTAAGCATTTCACTTGAAGTGAGCTGATTTTGAGCACTGTGAAGCACCTTTTCTACAATAGAACGTGCAGACAAATAACATTCCTGAGTAGGCTGCTCCTTCAGGCTTATGATATCGTAAATCACTAAGCCTGCAAAGAGGAGAAAGGGTAATATGTATTTCTTATTGAGAATCAGATGTTTAGAATCAAGTGTTAATCAGGCATCACAAGTTACATATTATTGTTTATTATAATATATAAATCACTCATATTCTTTCGTCTGACCATTTATCACTGTTGTATTATCTTTGTGATGTATGTGATCTACCGCGCTACTTTTGTAGTGAGGAAAGTCCGGACAACGTAGAGCACCGTACCATCTAACGGGTGGGCTTTGTATGAATTTGATTCATCCAGAGACAGATAGTGTCGCAGAAATTAGACTACCTCTTCTTAGAAGGGGAAAAGGTGAAAAAGTGGGGTAAGAGCCCACAGGCTGTATAAGTAATTGTGCAGTGGGATAAACCTTGCGGGTTGAAATGCCATGTAAACCTCGATGTTTCCTTTGGAAACGTGATGTGGCTCGCATCATAAAGTTAGATTTTCGAGACGGGTAGGCAGAATAGATAAATGGTAGATGCTTTGGCAACAAAGTCACAGAATCCGGCTTACAGCATACTTTTTACAAAAAAAAGGAGATACTTGATTAGAGCATCTCCTTTTTTCTATGGTTTGATGTGCCTGAATTAACTATTTCCAGTCAATGCTTCAAAATCAAACTGAACAGTAAATCTTAGTGTATTATCAAGAGGATTTCTTCTATTGTTAGTTGGTACCAAGTAAGATAAGTCTAAGCCAAATACATTATACTTTAATCCTACACCTACGGTTACAAACTGTCTATCTCCTTTCAAGGGATGCTCATAATAGTATCCAGCTCTCACAGCAAACTGTTTGTCATACCAGTACTCTACACCAAGAGAATAGTTTAATTCTTGAACTTCCTCACCGAATCCACCAGGAGCATCTCCGAAAGAGTTAAGTGCTGCAGCGAATATGGATTGGTCTTTATAATCTGGAAACCCATCTCCGTCAGGATCAAATTCTGGATTCAAATTTCCATTTTCATCGACTCTATTTACAGGAGTTGGTAGTAAAAGTTTATTAAGATCTAATGCTAATGTGATGCTATTGTAGTCATCAAGGTTCATTTCCAAAGCTGCTCCAATACCTAAATTGGCAGGGATGAAATCTCTGTTAATATTTCCTGTATAAGTTACTTTAGAACCAAGATTAGTAATAGCGCCCCCAATAGTCAATAATCCGCCTTCAGCAACGTCTACTTCTTTTCTGTATGTAAGAGATAAGTCTGCTGCAAAAGCATTAGCGCTGGAGATAATCTGACCTGCCACCTGTTGTCCAGAAGCCAAATTAGAATGGATAAACTTGGCTGTCAATCCTGCAGATAAGTTATCTGATAACTTTCTGTTATAGGATACAGCAAATTCAAATTCTCTGGGATTACCCATCCCTGTTTGACCACCGTTAATATCTGTAAAAGTGATATTACCCAATGAGAAATATCTTAATCCCATTCCAATGGTCTGAAGGTCATCTACTTTTTTGTATCCTGATAGATAAGCTAAGTAGACATCATTTAGACCTAAATTCCTTAGCCAAGGAGTATAGGTAGCTGAAAAACTCATATCCTTGTCTATAAAGGCCAACTTGGAAGAGTTGAAGTGTAAAGAATTGGGATCTGGGGAAGTTGCAAGCCCTACATCACCCATTGCACCAGCTCTTGCATCAGGTGTTATTCTTAGAAATGGTACCGCCGATAACAACACGTTAGGCAAACAATCTCCATTAGAATCTACCACACAACCCTTTACTGGATCGAAAACTTGGGCGGTAGTTACGTTGTTAGCTGACATAGACAGCATTATTGTAACTACAACTAGATTGAAATATCTCATAATTTCTATTGCATTTAGTAAGAGGACATTGTTCTTATGCACTTCTTACTTTGTAGTTTTTAAAGATAGGCGCCAAAAAAGGGATAAAGTAGCTTTCTCGAGACCTAAAAGTTTTCAATATTATAAAAATATCTAATTTATAGATATTAAGTCCTAGTTTCTGTTTAAGGACTATATTTAAACTAGACTGAAAGGGTTTTTATTTTGTCAATAATGGATCGAATTGACATTTTCTTAACTATTTGTCAAATTAGACAAAGAAGCTGTTATCGTATCTCTTATACGACACCAATATCATACCAACATGGGTTAACTAAATAGGTATACGCCTTTACTAGTTGATGATAACCATCTTCATAAAGTCACTTTCGCGGGACTCACCAAGCTCAGGGGAAGAGGCATTAATCTTATAGAGATAAACGCCATTTGCAAGCCTATTGCCAAAATCATCTCTTGCATCCCACAAGACATCATCCACTCGTCGTCCAGATCCACTTCGGGATTCTTCTATCGTTTTGATAAGTTTTCCTGATAAGGTGAAAATGTTAATGACGATATCTAATGTCCCTCCTCTCAGGTCATGATCAAATAAGAATCGCGTACTTGTAGAGAAAGGATTAGGGTAGTTAAAGATATTTGATAACATCCCTTCCTGATTTCTGACGACAACAAAATCCATCGCTTCCTCATTTGAATTATTAAGGATGTCCCAGGCTTTAATATAGATTCTATGTGGACCTTCTTCCAGTTCTTCCATTTGATAGGTAACAGTTCCTTCCCCAATTCTGTCTAAGGATGGCTCATAGAATTCATTGAGCACAATACGATCACCATTAGGATCTTCAAGAGTGGCTGTAATATCATGGCCAATACTGGTTGTACTAAGATTGATACCGTTCTCATCAGCTAAGTCCACTAGGAGCAGTGGATCTGGACCAGTCTCACCACCAGCAGTGAATGATCTATCATCAAAGAAAATATCTATTTCTGGACCAAGATTATCAGATATGTTGTTATCTGAAGTCCCTCCTATAACCAAGCCATCATAGCAGCCATGTGCATCTACTGATGTGTCATCTGTAGCATAAAATTGTACTGTACCTGGGCCGAATTCAAAGTCAATATCTAATGGAAGGATAAAGCTGATATCAAATTCACCATTGGTTACTGATGCACTTCCTTTATATAATACGTTTTGAACCACATCAAATGACAAAGGATTACCGAGGCCATCATTGACCAAAGTATTCAAGGTAGATGGCTTATCAAAAACCGTCATGAATATCTTACCGTTGAAATCAGTGACTGGTGTGTCATCGTGAAATCTTGTTATTTGCCCTTGGAAGCTCGCTCGACCCAAAGCACCTATAGTATCTAATTGCGGAGTTACAAAGCCACTAGAATCCACGCTGGTTCTCAGTTCTTCATTATTGAATTGTTCTACGGTCACATTATGCGAAGGCAGAGCCAGAGTCATAGATGGATCTCCTATCAAAAGGAATTTCCTCGTATTATCTACATTACCTGAAGTGTTTTCAGTTAATTCATTTTTACCGTTGGTCATTATATCGCCTAATCGGCTTGGTAAGCCTTGGGTTCTTTCAAAAAGGGTTTCGAATACGCTTTCTGTCAATCGTCTATTTTGACTTGCAAATACAGCTCTAACAGTCGTGAATATGGCTACTGCACCTCCAGCTGGATTCAATATAAGATGCTCTCCCGCTGAGACTAATTCTGGCTCATCGAATCCAGTAAATGAACATGTCGCTGTTATGAATAAAGGTAGGTTGTCTAAGTTAGTCCAATTGCTTACATCAGCAATTTGAAGAACTCTCTCTTGGGATAATCCTCTTGGTCCACCGTGACCCAAGTAAGTAAATACTAGATTTCCTTTATCAAGTGTTTCTGTTAGTCTTCTATTGGCATCAGGATATCTTGCTCCACCAGGCGTCGCCTCCTGAACAAAAGAGTCCCAATAGATTTTATTCTGGTTGAAACAAGGATGTTCGTCTTGTGTATTTCTAGCTATCTGATCTGAGTCTCTTAAGTGTACAGTATCCCAGGGCGCATCTACGTCATCAGCTCCGAAGCCAATTGTGGACCTCCAGTCCCCAAATCTATTAGGATTCGTGTCATAGTGTATGATCTTATTGACTACAGCCATTGCTTCCTCAGCTGTTTTTGCTGGGATTCTTCCAATGGCTATATCTAGTGTCCCAGACAGTCCTGTATTGCCTTCGTTGTCTGATAACAAACCAAAAAAGTCATCTGTAGGGAAAGCATCGATTGGATGTAATGACTCAGCTGTCTGGTAGGTTGGGATAAAGTTTTGTTGTGGAAGATTAGAGTAAACACCCCTATAATCATAGGTCGCATCACCTAATAAAAGTAGGTATCTAAAATTATCGTCTCTGTCTTTGAGTAGTCGCATCAGATCTCTTATTGCAATAGGGTCTTGTTTTCCTCCTGCAAATTCATTGTATACCTGATTGATATGTATGGTGGATATATTTAATCCATCTTGACTTTGTCTATGTTGTGCCAATTCTTCAGCAGCTTGCTGGCTTTCATCAAAATATAGTATCACCATATCTGTACTGGTTATACCATGTAAGTTCTGGTTGGCGATCTCTCCTCTAAATTCAGGCGTCATAAATTGACCATTCATATCGAAAGCCATAAATCGCTTAATTTGACCTTCAGTATCATAGCCAAATCGTGCGCCACCACCTATGGCTTCAAATCCCATTTGAGCTACATTGCCATGTGCTGAAATATCCCAAATCACTAATTGATTAGCATTTGTCTCTATTGAAAATCCATCAATAAATTGGGTGTTATTTTGAGTGTTGTAAAGATGTATAGGTGAAGATCCAAGTCGATTCCAAATGTTGGTCCGCATTTCTATATAATCCAACCATGCTTGACTTTCGGCGCTGGTAGGGGAGTAATCAACTGATACAGACTGTGAAGCTCTTATTTCTACATTCTGACTGAGAGTAACTTCTTTAGCATAAATGGATTCTAATTCTCCTAAGTCTACAGTCGATATATTTTGTCTGAAAGTTTGCCCATTGACATTCAACATTACTTCAGCAGTCGTCTCACTTCTACCTGCAAATGCCATAGTTACTTCTGCATCATCACTTTGAACTAGATTTGGAATATTAAAAGTCTCACTAAAGTCTTGAGATCGTTCGTTGGTAAATGTCTCGCCAAACCACTTCTGTCCAGAACCTTGTGTACTTATAAATTGACCTAAAAGATTCTCTCGTTCCTCTTCATGTCTGATTATAACCTCGGAAAATTCTTGATAGTTAGAACTAGCGACAAATGGTGTGGCCTGAATCCGTTGTCCAGGTGTATTTTCCACCTTGATATAATAATAGTTGTTATTATCATATATATTTTGCTCAAATTCTAGACGATTGTCTTCTACATTGGTTCTTAAGCGATCTCCTCCTTCTGCATAGAAAAGAATAAAGTCTCCATTGTCAAAACTATTGTCAGCTTCACCTGAGATAAAAATATTGTTTTCCACTAAGTCATCAGCTCTTAAGCTGGAATTGCTAATAGGTAAGAGTCCACCTTGATTTCCATATATATGGATATTCTTGGGATTGATATTGTTGACATCTATATTAGTCTCATTGAGTAGTTGGTCATAGGTGATTTGGTAGATACCAGTCTGTGGGATAGCCACTTGGAAGATAGATCCTTGGGCCAGGACAGACTCTGTTGTATTTTGTGAGTTAGCTTGAAAACCAATAAGGAGACCAATTGTAACTGCGAGGAAGATATTTATTGATTTGTTTTGCATACAAAGTGTAATTTAGACAAGAAAAGTTAGCATTCTTTTTACTTACTATGTTCCAACGAAAAGATAAGTCAATTATTTCTTACACAATAAATCATATCTTAATTTAATTTCTATTCTATCACAATTATGATAATACATATTAAAAGAGATTATTTGAGAATTAGATTAGCTATTATCAGTCTATTGATGTTATTTGTCGGGAGTATATCAATAGTACAATCCCAGGATTTGGTTTTTAGCCAGACTTTCATTAATCCGTTGAACTACAACAGTGCTTTTGCCGGTACTTTAAATTATCCAAGGTTTGCGGCCAACTATAGAATTCAATGGCCAGGATTATCTAATGTCTACGAATCTTTTGGGGTGACATATGATCAGCATTTACCTGATCAAAATTTAGGTGTCGGTATATCAATACAGACAGATAATCAAGGAGACGGCACATTAAGAAGTACTCGTGCTAAAGGTGTGGTCTCATATAATGTAGTATTTAATCGTAACTGGCAAATCAAATTTGGATTAGGGGTTGGTTATGTGGCCCAAACACTTGATTGGGACAGACTTGTCTTTTTTGATCAGTTAGATCCTATTACAGGAGCTGTGAATGCCAATGGTGATCCTAACCCAACAGGAGAGCTTAGGCCTCAAAACCTGAGCAACGGCTATTTGGATACAGATTTAGGTATCCTGCTGTACACACCATTATTTTATGTAGGTGCAAGCCTTTTTCATCCTAACGGGCCCAGAGAAGGATTTTTGGAACCTAGTGGCACCTTCCTTCAGAGTAATAGACCAGTGCTTTTCTCATTACACGGTGGCTATCAGCTTGTATTACAGACTGATAATAAAAACAACCCCAAGACATTCGTCTCCCCAAATTTTGTATTTACAAATCAATCTGGTTTTAATCAGTTGAATATAGGTACATACTTACAGAAGGATGCTGTCTTTGGCGGGGTTTGGGTAAGGCACACTTTTGAGAATCTCGATGCGCTTATTTTTTCTGCTGGAGTTGATATAGGAGATTTGAAAATCGCCTATAGCTTTGATTTGACCTTATCAGAACTTGCATTAACCAGCACAGGGGGGGGTCATGAGATTGGTCTCGTGTATGGTATTTCGAGCTTGCAAAAGAAGGAATCTAAACTAAATGACTGTTTTAGTCTCTTCAGATAATTTTCGGAACAATTTGTGTTATCCATTTGATCAGTCTTGTTCAAAGAAGAAAGAACTAATAGAAGGTCTTTTTACAGTTTTAACTGTAATTTCTCGAGGTCAAGAATAATAAAAATCATATCTTCCGCATTTAATAAGTAATAAAAAATCAGTTAATAATGACTAAGGGCATAACATCATT
>CAZPUF010000038.1:0-18534 GCA_964589705.1 uncultured Saprospiraceae bacterium
GGCTTTAATACAATAAAATTTACTTGTCTTCTATAGCACCAAGATGCAGAGCTCATCATCAGTCTAACCTCAAAATGTAAGCTATTTTACATAAATGTTCCAAAAACCTAGGAAACTTTATGCGTATATATAGTTTCCAAAGTTTAATATGCCTAATTTTGCGTCATGCCGTCCACAACGCAAAAAAATTTACTAGACTCCGCTCATGAGTTATTTTTGAAATATGGTATCAAAAGTGTCAGCATGGATGATATTGCCAGGTTACTTGGTATATCAAAAAAAACCATTTATAACCTCGTCAAGAGTAAGAAAGGATTAGTCCATTCAGTTGTTTCTGCCCATATCGATAAAGAAGAACAAATCATCAATGATATTACAACTGATGCGATAAATGCTTTGGATGAAATAATATCCATAGCCCGGCATGTTCAGAGCATACTCAAGTCCATGAAACCTTCGCTTACATATGACCTTAAAAAATATCATCCTCAGACTTGGGAACTTATAGAGAATGGTCACTTTAATTTTATAGAAAAACATGTCCAACAAAACTTGGTACGTGGGATAAAGGAAGGATATTATAGAAAAGAATTAAGGACTGATATTATACCAAAACTCTTTGTCAATATCTCAAGAGTAGTTGCAGATGGTGACTTTACTCATAATACCGACTTATCTCAGGCAGAAGTCTATGAATCTGCTATTCTTTATCATTTAAATGGCATCGTCAATAATAATGGAAGAGCACAACTTCAAGAATATCTCAATAAATGATTTTGTATGAAAATCTCAATAATCACCATATTACTCTCTTTATCCTTTAGCGCTTTGGCTCAGACTTCTTTTGACTTAAAAGAAGCGATAGACTTCGCAATAGCGAACAGCAGCAATACCAAAATGGCAGGACTAGATGTGCAAACTGCAGATGCACAAGTAGATGAAGTAAAATCAATTGCATTACCTCAAGTCAACGCGGGTATAGATTACACTTACTATGTATTTGCGCCTGCAAGTCCTGTAGAAGATTTTATCACACCAATTGTCTATGATGCATTAGTGACGGAATTCCCTGGTGAGGTTGCCTTTCCACCGGGTCCTTTTCAATCTTTTGAGTTCTCCCCTTTTACTAGAAATAATCTTACTGCGAGGGTAGATGCATCTATGCTCCTATTTGATGGATCCTATTTTACTGGATTAAAAGCAGCAAGATTATTCAGAGAACTAAGCACAAGAAAACTTGATATCGCCAAAGAAGAGATCACAGCTGCGGTCACGAAGGCCTATATCAATGTGCTTATTAGCGAAGAAAACAAAAAGATTCTTGAAAAAAATCAAGGCTCTATACAGAGTTCGTTAACTGAAGCTGAAGCGTATTATGATACTGGATTTATAGAGCATTTGGAAGTGAAGAGACTCAATCTATCCAAGGAAAATCTGGAATCTCAAATAGCAAAAATTGATCAATTAATCGCGCTTAATAAGGAGCTGTTAAAATTTCAAATGGCCTATCCACTTTCTCAAGAAATGGCACTTACTCAAGACTTGCAAGAAATCGTAGATAAAATGAGTATAGAGAATATAGATCTAAACGCTTCTATCAATTATGATAATCATGCAATATACTCAGAGATCGAAATGGGGCAAGCACTAAATGATCTGAATATAGAAAGACTCCATAGAGGTTATCTGCCGAGCTTACTAGCAAGAGCCAACGCCAGTGAAAGTCTTCAACGGAATAGCCTATTTGATGGTAGTGAAAATGGCTTAATCCCTACCCTATCTGTCGGTCTCTCAGTCAATGTTCCCATTACAGATGGCAAACTTAAAAAGACACAGATCCAACAAGCAGAGATAGAGGCCCAACGAATAGAAATTCAAAAATCAGAATTTGAAAGAGGTATAAATATGCAGGTACAGACTGCACGGCTACAATATGTATCTGCAAGGGAATCACTGACAAGTGCAAGAAAGTTACTTGCATTGAATGAAGAAATCTATGAGACCACAAAAATAAAGTTTAAAGAAGGCGTCGGATCAAGTCTGGAAGTAACCCAAGCAGAAAATGGGCTCTTTGCTGCACAATCAGAATACATCAATTCATTATACCAATTACTCATTACAAAAACCGACTTAGACATCGCACTAGGTCAATTATAAATGATGACTATGCCAATCAAAATCACTTATCTCTTACTCCTTATTAGTGCTTCAGTATTACTCTCATGCGCTGGAGGTCAAAACTCCATGCCTGAAGATTTGGCTGGAATGAAGAAATACTTAAGTGCAAAAAAACTAGAACTCAAAGAACTCGAGACCACTATATCGGTAGTCACCAAAGAAATAGAAAAACTGGAGCCTCCAAAAGAAAAGGATCCTATCAAGGTGGAAGCTATAAACTTACAACCACAGGAATTTAAAAGATACATTGAGATCCAGGCACAAATAGCTGCGGACGATGTTGTAAATGCCAGTTCGGCCATAGGAGGTCGAATAGTCTCCTTAAGAGTAAAGGAAGGACAGTCTGTGAGAAAAGGACAAGTTATAGCTACAACGGATATGTCTACCTTAGAGACACAAATAGCAGAAATAGAAACTTCCCTTTCGTTAGCGACCACCATCTATGAGCGGCAGAATAAATTATGGCAACAGAACATAGGCTCTGAATTGCAATATTTAGAAGCGAAGAACAGCAAAGAGAGACTCGAAAAATCGCTGGAAACGATTAAGAGTCAAATAAGTAAGAAATATGTCTATGCCCCTATCAGTGGTATCGTAGATATGCAATTCCTTAAACAAGGTGAAACAGCAGGACCAGGCACGCCAATAGTGCAAATTATGAATACATCAAAAGTAAAAATCGTAGCAGATTTGCAAGAGTCTCTGCTGGGCTCTATTAAGCAAGGAGATTATGTAGACGTCTACTTCCCCGCACTGGACAAGACAACCAAGAACAAAATCACCATGATTGGCAGAACTATAGATCCTGCTAATAGAACATTCAAAGTAGAAATGAGTACAAGTAGTCTGAGTGGACAACTCAAACCTAACTTAATGGCTCAAGCCAAATTCAACGATTATACTGAAAAAGATGCCGTTATCATCCCTCTCAATGTCGTACAAGACGATGTGAACGGAAATAAATATGTCTATATCATAAAGGAAAAAGGCGGTAAGTCTATGGCTAAAAAAGTGCTAATAGAGTTGGGAGAAAGTAATGGAGATAATGCTATCGTCCTTGTCGGTCTACAGAGTGGTGATCAGCTTATAACAGAAGGAAGTAAGAATATAACGGATAACGATGTTATAAACCCCACAATCAAATCCTATGGTGCAGAAGGTTAAAAACAAGCTAAGAGAATTCAATTTAAGTACACTAGCGGTAGATAATTCGACAAGCATCTTCTTGTTGACATTTATGATTCTACTTTTTGGTGTTCGCAGTTATACAGACATGCCAAAGGAGCAGTACCCTGAAGCTGCACTGCCTACAATAACTGTAACGTCTCCACACTTTGGCAACTCTGCTGAAGACATAGAAAATCTTATCACACGACCTATAGAAAAAGAGGTTAATTCTATCGCTGGAATCAAATCATTGAAGTCTAATTCTATGCAAGATTTTTCTGTAATAATTGCAGAATTTCAATCAGACGTAGATTCTGAGTATGCGCTTAGAAAAGTTAAAGATGCTGTTGACCGTGCAGACCTACCCACAGACCTCGACGATGACCCAGAGATTGTAGATTTTGACTTGACCAAGATTCCGATAATGACAGTCAATGTTTCAGGCAACTACAATATGGATGAGCTGCGATCGCATGCAGAGTACATTCAAGACAAACTGGAGAATCTATCTGAAGTGTCTGAAGCCAAAATGAGTGGGGATCAAGAAAGAGAAGTTAAGATTAACATGGACTTGCTTAAGATGCAAGCACAACAAATTAGTTTCCAAGATGTAGAAAATGCCATCATGCGTGAAAATATCACCATGTCTGGGGGTGAATTAACTAATAAGAAAAATAGAAGATCTGTCAGAGTCATTGGTGAATTTGGCAACATTGCAGAAATAGAGAATCTCATTATAACTGCTGAGAAACAGAAACCAATTTACCTTAAGGATATAGGTGAGGTCATCTATGGATTCGAAGAAAGAAAATCTTACTCCCGATCAGATGGTGAACCTGTCATCGCACTAGAAATTATCAAGCGATCGGGCGAAAACCTATTGTCTACGGCAGAAAAAATAAAAGTAGTTCTGGATGAGGAAAGAGAAAGGATGCCTAAAGGGTTATCAATAAAGTTATTTAATGACCTTTCTGTCTACACAAAGAATGAAGTAAGCAACTTGGAAAACAGTATTATTTCCGGGGTCATACTAGTGACACTGGTTCTATTGTTTTTCCTAGGGTTGCGGAATGCACTTTTTGTCGGATTAGCTATACCCTTATCTATGCTGACCGGTATAATGATATTATATATTACTGGTGTAACAATGAACATAGTTGTGCTATTTGGATTAATTCTAGCACTTGGACTATTGGTGGATAATGGAATAGTAGTCGTAGAAAATATCTATCGATATGTACAAGAAGGATACAGTCCAATAATGGCCGCAAAGTATGGTGCAGGGGAAGTGGCATGGCCGATAATTGCTTCTACTGCAACTACTTTAGCTGCATTCATCCCATTGGTCTTATGGCCAGGCATCATGGGAGTCTTTATGCAATACCTTCCGATCACATTGATTATCGTATTGAGTTCTTCACTCTTTGTCGCCCTCGTCATTAATCCTGTTCTTACCAGTCGATTTATGAAAGTAGATGATATCAATCAATCCAAAGCAGATAGACGAAGACAGACAAAAAATGTTATCATTGGCTGTATTGTTATGTTATTGATTGCAGTATTGGCTCATGTTGCGAATAAAGAATGGATCAGAAATTTATTTGGACTGACGATAATACTTACAATAATATATCATTTCTTTCTTAGACCCTTGTCTGTCAAATTTCAAAGTGCCTTTATCCCCAGATTGGAAAAAGTGTATAATAGATTTATCCGATTTATATTGAAAGGATTTAATCCGAGTCTCACATTGATTGGCACCTTTCTCATAATGGCAGGAGCCATTGCCTTATTAGCAGCTAGTAAACCTAAGGTGGATTTCTTTCCTGAAGCAGATCCGTTATATGTCAATATTTTTGTAGAGTTGCCTTTTGGTGCAGATATAGAAGCGACTAATCTGGCAACAAAAGAAATCGAAACTAAAATCAACAAAGTCATAGAACCTTATGAATCTATTGTAGAATCCGTTCTTACATTAATAGGCGAAAACACTACAGACCCTAACCAACCGCCAGAGCCTGGTGTCACACCTTACAGGGCAAGAATAACTGTTACCTTTTTGGAATACAAATTTCGAAATGGTATATCGACAAGAGATATTCTCAATAAGATATCCGAAGAAATCCAAGGACATCCTGGCGTCAATATCACTGTGGACCAAAATGCAAATGGTCCACCTACAGGTAAACCGGTCAATCTTGAAATCCGTGGCGACGATGTAGATTCACTTATTGTAATTTCAAATAATTTATTGAAAGATATTGAAGGCCAAAACATTAACGGTATAGAAGAATTACAGGTAGATATGCAATTGGAAAAACCAGAGTTACTTGTAGACATAGACAGAGAGGCTACGCGAAGATATGGCATCAGTACAGGGCAGATTGCCACAGCACTGAGAACTTCAGTCTTTGGTAAAGAAATTTCCAAATTTAAAGTAGGTGAAGAAGAATATCCGATTATGCTACGATTAAGTGAAGATAGCAGAAACAATATCACCGATCTCATCAATCAACGTATCACATTCAGAGATCAGACTGATGGTCGTATCAAGCAGGTACCTATTTCCTCAGTTGCCAGCTTCAGATATTCTACAACTTATAATACCATTAAAAGAACAGAAACTACTAGGGTGATCACTTTGGCATCAAATGTAACTGAAGGCTATAATGCCAATCAGATTGTAGCTGAGCTTGAAGATTATCTTAGAGGGTATCCATTGCCTGACGGGTATAGTTATGTGTTTACAGGAGAGCAAAAGCAACAGGCTGAAGACTCTGCATTTTTAGGGACTGCATTTCTGGTTGCTCTCTTCATTATATTTATCATCTTGGTCACGCAGTTTAATTCGATCTACTCCCCATTTATAATCATCTTATCTGTAGTCTTTAGTACGATAGGGGTATTTCTGGGATATGCCATAACTGGGAAGACAATCAATGTCATATTTACTGGAGTAGGTATAATATCATTGGCTGGAATTGTTGTGAATAATGCTATAGTACTTATAGACTACATTAATCTTCTAATTCAGCGCAAAAAGGAAAGTATGGAAGTTGCGAAACTGGCAGATTTGTCCAGAGCTGATGTCAAAGAATGCATCATAGAAGGAGGTGCTACCAGACTGAGACCCGTGATACTCACAGCGATTACGACTGTACTTGGGCTTATACCATTGGCCATTGGATTTAACTTCAATTTTTTCTCCTTTGTAAGGGAGTTAGATCCTCAGTTCTTTCTTGGAGGTGACAATACTGCTATGTGGGGCCCCATGGCTTGGACCATAATCTACGGGATAATCTTCGCAACATTCTTGACATTATTAGTTGTTCCAGCAATGTATTGGCTTGCATATCGATTAAAAACAGTAACATTTGGTAAGAGGAGTCGACCAAAAGAAGTTATTATTGCAGATTAATTGAGAGAAAATAGAGCTTTAGAACACTGAGATATATGAGCGATCTATCTGAAAAGAGAAGGAATTACAATCAAGGCGAACTCACCAGAGATGAGCTTTCCTCTGATCCTATTATCCAATTTGAGAGATGGTACCAGGACGCTGAGAGAGCTGGCTTAGATGAGCCTAATTCGATGATCTTGGCTACTGCTGATGTCCAAGGACAACCCTCTGCCAGAGTCGTACTACTTAAAGGCTTTAGCCCAGAAGGATTTATCTTTTATACTAATTATGTAAGTAGAAAAGGTCAAGAGTTGGCTGCTAATCCTCAAGCAGCTTTGTTGTTTTTCTGGAAAGAGATGGAGCGACAAGTAAGGATAGAAGGCAATGTAGCCAAAATCTCAGAAGCAGAATCTATCAGTTATTTCCATTCCAGACCTAGAGGAAGTCAAATCAGTGCATGGGCTTCTCCTCAAAGCCAAGAAATAAAAGAACACTACCTTAAAGATAAGCGGGTAGAAGTAGAGAAGCGATTTAAGGATATAGACCCAATACCACTACCACATCACTGGGGAGGTTACATACTCAAGCCTGCTACTATTGAATTTTGGCAAGGTAGAGAAAATCGATATCACGACAGATATCGATATACTATGTCAGATGATGCTAGTTGGAGTTATACCAGATTAGCACCATGATCTTCCCAAACCAACTCTTTGATTGGATGTAGTAACTGCTCCTTTAGCTTGATCAATGTGTCATAATTTTGAGCAATTATCATCCGCTGAACTTTGGATATTCTTGAATTCCTAAGTTGCTTCTGATATAGAGGCATAAATCTGGCTAACTGACCATGTATGTTCCACATCGTCATATCATCTGGAGTGGTTGTTATGCGGGCAGTTGAGATTGAACTTTCTTTCTTAGTAGATAAAAATCTCCCTCTAGCCAGCAAATCTGTATACCTAGTCACACAGTCTACATTCACCTTTCGTATATCAATAAGTGCTGAGATAATATTGATATCCACAATCTCTAATACTAGTCTGTCTAGATACTTGTGTAACTTCTGGTGCATAGACAACAATTGAAGTATGACTTCTGATCTCTCTTGAAAACTACTTTCATTTGTACTTACCATAACATCTTATTAATCAAAGAAGTATATATATACATTTGACTATATAACGCTGGAAATGGTAAAAAGATCACATGATTAATAAAAAAATAACACCGAGACTGACCTATTAAGCCTATAAATGGCTCAAAAGATTGAATAATTAACCGTTAATTGCTATCTGCGATTCTTACGCTTTTGGCGAGCTTTAGCTTTCAAAATGGTCTTCTTTTGTTGCTTTTTACGATCGTTTAGCAGCTTTTCCACCAAATCGGGTCTACCCATATTATTGAGTTTTTCTCTAATCAGGCGATAATTTTCTCTTTTATACCAGAAGAAGAAAAGATGTTGATTTTTCTTCTGTTTGGACGATTTGGCAGTATATACTGGCTTTAGTGTATATGGATGGACGCCTGTATAATAGATGACTGTTGCTACCGTCATTGGCGTTGGTGTAAAGTCCTGAACTTGCTCAAGTCTGAATCCCATTTCCTTCGTTTCTGAAGCTAGATTAGCCATCTCTTCTTCCGTACTCCCAGGGTGACTAGATATGAAGTAAGGAATGAGTGGCTGATTAAGGTTATGACGTTTATTAGCTGCTTCGTACTTCTTCTTAAAAGAGTGAAAGTGCTTAAATGACGGCTTACGCATCACCTTCAATGTCTCATCTGACGTATGTTCAGGAGCCACTTTCAATCTACCACAGACATGCCTGCTGACGAGCTGATCCATGTATTCGTCTAGACTCCCATCGTGTCCTTTATTGTATTCCTCCACCACTAAGTCATATCTGATACCACTGCTTACAAAAGCCTTCTTCACTTCGGGATGTGCATCTACCTTTCTGTATATCTCTGTCAATGGTTTGTGACTGGTATCCAGATTACTGCATATCACAGGGTGGATACAGGACGGCGCCACACATCTGTCACAGATAGATTGCACCTTTCCTTTCATGCGATACATATTGGCAGAGGGGCCACCGAGGTCGCTGATGTAACCTTTGTAGTCTGGCATCTTAGTGACCGCTTCTACTTCTTTCATTATAGAGGTTTCGCTTCTGCTGGCCACAAATTTTCCTTGATGTGCAGAGATGGTACAGAAACTACAACCACCAAAACATCCTCTATGCATATTGATAGAGAACCGAATCATCTCATAAGCCGGAATACTGCCACGCTTATTATATTTAGGATGCGGCAATCTTGTGTAAGGCAAATCAAACGAGCCATCAATCTGATCTTCAGTCATCGGTGGATAAGGCGGATTGATAATCAGGTTATGCTCTCCAACTCCTTGGACAAGACGCTTTGCATTTACTCTATTGGACTCCTGCTCTACATGCTTGAAGTTAGCTGCAAAAGCCATCTTGTCTTTGAGACACTTTTCGTGAGAATGAAGCATCAAGTCTTCCCAAGATTTGTTTTTGGGAAGGTCATCTGACTTTGGATGTAGTGTAGCCGTCTGAGGAATGGTCTTCATCGAACTGAATGGTACTCCTTTTTTGAGCAGTCGGACAATCTCCTGCAGAGGTGGCTCGCCCATGCCATATACCAACATATCTGCCCCACTCTCGGTCAATATATTAGCAAAGAGCTTATCTGCCCAGTAATCATAATGGGTCACCCTACGCAAAGAAGCTTCTATCCCGCCCAAAAGTACTGGCACATCTGGATATATCTTCTTTAATATCTTAGTATACACCGTTGTACTATAATCTGGTCTAAAACCTGCCTTCCCGCCTGGTGTATAGGCATCTGTTGATCGCTTTCGCTTAGAGGCCGTATAGTGATTGACCATCGTATCCATACACCCTGACGTTACACCAAAAAACATCTTAGGCCGACCAAATTTCTTGAAGTCTCTGAGGTCATCCTGCCAGTTAGGTTGTGGCACAATTGCTACCCTCAATCCCAGATTTTCCAGAATACGGCTTATGACTGCTGTGCCAAAGGCAGGATGGTCGACATAGGCATCTCCTGATATGAGTACCACATCTAGCTCAGACCACTCCCTGTACTCAAGCTCTTTCTTTGTGATGGGTAACCAGTCTGATGTAGGCCGCTTCTCTGACATAGGTATAAAGGTAAAAGAAAAGAAGGTTTAATGGGTTAGTCGGGAAAATGGGCACCACATTGGTTAGAATTGGTATAAATGGGACAATAGGTCAACAGTGTCTCGTCTATCGGTGAGCCTAGGTACCGTTAAACCGGCTGAACCTGTGTTCCAATTGTTCCAAAAAAAAGACCAAAGTCAATCTCTCAACCTTGGCCTTTTCATCTAACTAATTTAATTTTTATTTATAAACCTTTTGCCTTTGGGAAGAAAGTATTGATTCTCCATTGTCCGTCCTGGAAGTAGAATATCTCTATCTCTTTTGACTTACCAGAAGTCACGATAAGTCCTGGCAATGACGAATCTGTTGCAGGAATAAAATCCATTTCCAAATCTGATTTTGTAATTCCGATATTAGGCTGAGTGAACAATTCATTTTTGAGCCATTGATTGCTCTTTAGATAGAACTGTTCCCATTGTCCGGTAGAGCCTGAGTATAAGTTCAATGTTGGTAAAGTTGCAGCAGTAGGTAGCAAATACTGCATTCTTACATCGCCTCTTGCGATAGAAGTCTTAGGTGAAGGTATATTAGGGTTGACATTCCATTTGCCTTCATGTGCATACATCTGTTTGTACTCACCAGTAGATCTGGATAGCATATGTAAGGCTGCGTAATAATCAGATGATCCAGGAGAGAATTCTATTTGCCAGTCTCCTACTTTATCTGCACCAGAAGTGCCACAGGCTACTGAGCCTAGGATGTAAAACAATAAAATAGCATATCTAAATTTAGACTTAAATACATTGATTGATTGTGTCATTTTTTTATTGTTAGAGATAATGAATAGTCATATGTAGTTATGACCTTAAAATTGATGATAGGATTAAGCGGGCGCAATAGTACATAATTATATCCATTAATCCTATCTTAATGTCGCTACTAGATAACTGGTTACCAGTGTATTATAATATTTTCTGTATTATGATTTAACCGAAAAATGGTAGATGGTCTGCATCTGATACAACTCTCCAGGTCGTAGAATCGTATTGGGGAAGTGAGGATGGTTTGGCGAATCAGGATGAGACTGGGCCTCCAAGCAGAAGGCATGGTGATTATGATAGGGTTTATTATGCTTACCTATTATTTTGCCGATACCGTTAGCAGTATACAATTGAACTCCAGGTGCAGTTGTAATCATCTTCATTGACAGACCAGATTCCACACAGAAGACTTCTGCACTGATATTAGCCTTTTCTTTATCTAAAACAAACTGATGATCGTAACCGCTTGTGGGCTGGAGACTTGGATGTGGGCTAGACAAATATTTTTCAAGCATCACAGGTTGTCTTAGATCAAATGGTGTGTCAGTCACACTAATAAACTGTCCTGTAGGTATCAAGTCTTGATCTACTTCTAATATCTCATTTGCATTAATTTTCAGTTGGTGATTATATATGGTACCATTCCCTACCCCATTGAGATTGAAATAGCTATGATTTGTCAGGCTTATTGGAGTGGGACTATCAGTAGTAGCAGCGTAATCAATTATGAGTCGATTCTGATTATCCAATGTATACTCTACCGTGACGTCGACCTTACCAGGATAGCCCTCCTCATCCTCTTCACTAGTCAATCTGAGTCTAAGAGATGAGGCCTCAGTTATAGGATCTACAGACCAGATTTGTCTAAGGAACCCATATTGACCTCCATGCAAGTGATGACCGTTATGATTACAGGTTAACTGGTGTGTATCTCCATCTAACTTAAATCGGCCATGTCTAATTCTATTAGCATATTGACCTATAATACCTCCTGTATATATTGTATCCTTTTGATACTCCGCAATGGTGTCATAACCAAATACAATATCTAGATCATTCCCATCTTGATCCTTAAGCACTAAGGACTGAATAATACCACCATAATTTAATATACCAATAGATGTGCCCAATTGATTCTCAAGGAGGTATCTACTCACTACACCTTTCGGCGTCACTCCAAACTTATGATGTTTAATAATGCTCATATACAATTTCCAATCACCTAAGTCCAACTTAATGCTGAACTATGGTATTAATAAAGAATGGAACATAGGATGATCTGAATTCATTTTATTAGGTCCATACAGTTAATTATTAGTAATAATGTCGACCTTGCAAACTCAAGACTCTAGTTATGGATCCAAATAAAGTGAAGATAGAATCATCTTGGAAAAAATTACTTTGGTTAGAGTTCGAATCACCATACTTCGATGAGATAAAGAGTGCCATTCTTAAAGATAAAAGTGACGGAAAAACAATTTACCCACCAAGTGCTCTAATATTTAATGCATTCAATCTGACTCCTGTCAGTAAGGTCAAGGTCGTTATTATAGGCCAAGACCCATATCATCGCCCAAACCAAGCAATGGGGTTATCGTTCTCTGTTCCGAAGGGTATACGTGTCCCCCCTTCTCTAAAAAATATATACAAAGAGTTAGATAGAGACCTCCAGATAGCACCGGCTGCTCATGGAGATCTTACCCAATGGGCACATCAAGGTGTACTACTCCTAAATGCAATGCTCACCGTACAGGCACAAAATGCAGGAAGCCACGCCAAGATAGGATGGCAACAATTTACTGACGGTGTCATCAAATCACTATCTTCACATAGAAAAGGGCTCATCTTCTTACTCTGGGGTAACTTTGCGAAGAGCAAAGCACCATTGATAGATGAAAGCAAGCATCATGTGCTTAAAGCTGCACATCCTTCGCCGCTAGCAAGGAATGCATTTAGTGGTTGTGCTCATTTTTCAAAAACTAATGAGATACTTAGGAAGAATGGACAAACAGAAATAGATTGGCGGGTTGGTAAATAAGTTTGGTTTAAAACCTATCAGAAAACAAAATTGGAATGCAATCAAAATTCAAGCTACTTATTCTAATTACTTCAGCACTTGGTGCATTAGCAGTTATTTTTGGCGCATTTGGTAGTCACTATCTAGCTGAGCGATTGCCAGCCAAGTCTTTATCTGCTTACAAAACAGGTGTGGAATATCACTTTTACCATACAATATCTTTATTCTGTACTGCCTTACTGTATCGTATCTATCGCATCAAAGGACTATTCTATGTTGGGTTATATTTTTTGGCAGGTATTCTTTTATTCTCAGGAAGCCTTTATATATTAGCATTGCAGCAGCTATGGGGTGGCGGTCTTCCAAAAATATTTGGACTGCTAACACCATTAGGAGGATTAGGGCTGATAGGCGCTTGGGCTGCAATATTCTTTACAGTACTAAGAATCGATACAAAACATAAATAGAATCTACTCTATAAGATTCAAAGATTAAACACCTTTTTTTGAGGACTTCAATGTCCAAAAACAGTATGAGACCTTCTCTTCCAGGAAGGTCTTTTTTCTTGGAGATACAATTCCAAATCTGCCTTCTTAAGAGATTAGTTCATTCCAAAAAGATCAGGTACTAAATTAAAGAGAGACTGCCTAATCTAGAAGAGCATATCCTATGCTCAAGGAACTACGCTTTTCTTGTATTGATTTTTACAACTTTCACAAGAGACACCTTTGCTATTAACATCATCATAACCAACTTAACTGGATGCTCATCGTCATTGATATAACATTATTTAACCTATAAAATATCATATCATGAAAAAGGGACTATTAATAACGATGATGATCATTATGACCACCTTAAGCTATGCACAGACAACAGTAACTGGTATGATAGGTGTGCACACAAGTAACACGTCTACCAACCTGGCTTTAGGTAATGATGCTGGTGCTTTACTAAGCAGTAAGCCGATTACTGGATTTACAGGAGGAGTCATTGTTGACCTTGCATTGGACAATCTTCTCAGCATCAGTACAGGTGTTCTCGCAAGGAGAAAAGGATTCAAAATATCAGAAGGCACAGCAATAGACCTACTCGGAATAGATGTAGGCGTCGGCGCAAGTGCTATAACACAAGTCGATTACCTCGAAGTTCCACTGATGCTAAAAGCCAACCTAGGTAATGGTCAGCGCATAACACCATATATAGGAGTGGGACCTAGTGTATCATATGCAACTACAGGATCGATAGATACGAGAGTCAGTGCTATACTCAACTTTAATGTAAGCTCTACACCTTTAGAATTATCTAGTCCAAATTATAACAGATGGCAGCTTGGAGGAAATGCGGTAGCTGGAGTGAAGGTGCCTTATGGGACAGGACACTGGATGCTAGAGGGAGGATACAACACTTCATTTACAGACTTGATCAGTGATGACTTTCTGATAGATGCCGGAGGTAAGCACAGTGGATGGACTCTATCCGTAGGGTACGGGATGACGTTCTAATGAATAGCTCCTTTTTTATATAAATAATGAAGGCGGGCTGAGTAACAACTCAGCTCGCTTTCTTTTATGACCAGAACTGATAAAATGTGAGTCAACTTTGTTACATTTATGTGTAACAACTTTCAATTGTCAACGATATGATTCAACTCCTCAAATTTGAATGGCTAAAATTTAAGCGGTCATTAACAATAAAACAAGAAGTCCTTAAACTCGTTGTTAAATGCCTAACCTATCTGTACTTTGCCATCATATTTATTGGACTTGGAGTGGGTTTATTATTTGCTGTTAATGGTGACCAAGACATTGATCACAGCATACTCAATGAAGTTGGCCCCTATATTCTTTACTATTTTATAGTGGATCTTATTCTTAGGTTCGTCATACAAAAATTTCCAACCATAGATTATAAAAGCTACTTTCTGACACCAATCAAAAAAGGAAAAGTATCACAATATATTCTCATTAGATCTCTATTCCACTACTTCAATATATATGCACTGCTATTTGCCTTTGTGTTCTCGATCACAGTAGCAAAGATGATACAAGTTGATTTGTCATTAAAAGTGTTCACTTTATTAGTGGGTATGACTATACTAAATAATTATTTGGCGTTTGCGCTGAGTGCTCGATTCAAAGCTCAAAAGAAAACGATATTCCTCTTAGTGACCGTATTGGTCTTATTGGTATTTCTGGACATTAAAAAATACATTCAGATATCTCCTTTCCTTTCAGATCTATGGTCACTTATAATTAATTCAAGCTGGATTTTTATTACACCGATACTACTCGCAATAGTAACTTATTTCTTTAATCATAATTATTTAAGACAAAATTTATATCTGGAAGACAGCACTGAATCAAAGAAACTTCAGAAAAATAATGTTCTACATTTTTCTTTATTCGATTCATATGGAAAGATAGGTCAACTAATGAATGTGGAATTAAAGTTGATTTTCAGAAATGGCAAATCGAAAAAGCTATTATGGATTACCATACTTATGTTTTTCTATCCTTTTATATTCTTATCCGAAGTTTATAGTCACTACACCCTATTTGTCAGCATCATACTAACTGGCATGTTTGCCCTGAATTATGGTCAATTTGTATTCGCCTGGAGTGGATCTTACTTCGACTTATTACTTTCCAGGAACATCAGTATTAAAAATATTTTTCTTGCCAAATATTATATAATGGCATTAAGTTGTGTGATCACTCTATTACCATCCGTTCTATATGGTTTTCTTGATAACAGATATTTTATCTACCTGCCAGTAATGTGCCTTTATAATATTGGGATTGTATTATACCTATACATGTTACTTGGATGTTATGAGTCGAGGCGGATAGATATTCAGAATAAATCAAGAATGAATTTTGAAGGCATTTCACTATTTCATTTTTTAATAATGCTGCCTATCATCTTGATTCCTTATGCTATAGTGTACACATTTAGATCTTACTCATCAGAGTATATAGGAATTATAATTATTGCAATTGTAAGTATTCTAGGCATTCTATTCCACCAAAAAATCATTGGATTTATTTTGCAATTATTTATTAAGAATAAATATAAAATTGCTCACACATTCAGAACAGAAGCACAATGATAAGAATAGACAATATCTCAAAGTCTTATGGAGAAGAGATTGTATTACAAATTGAGCAGTTATCATTCAATCTAGGAGAGACAGTTGGAATAGTAGGCAACAATGGTGCTGGCAAAACGACGCTATTTAATATCATACTAGATCTTATAGCTCCAGACAAAGGTCATATCTATCTAAAGGATAAATCTAATCGCGAACATGAAGAATGGAAAAATTTCACAAGTGCATTCTTAGATGATTCTTTTCTTATTCAATTTTTGACACCTGACGAATATTTTGAATTTACAGGTAGTCTGAATGAATTGAACCCCATTGAGACCAGAACTTTCATGTCCTCCTTCAATGAATTTTTTAATGACGAAATAATTGGTGTCAAAAAATACATTAGAGATTTATCTAAAGGGAATCAAAAAAAGTTAGGCCTTTCCAGCACATTTATAGGTTCGCCTGATATAATTATATGGGACGAACCATTCAGCAATCTAGACCCAAGTTCTCAAATAAGATTAAAAAATATAATCAACGAACGCAAAGGAAATCAGGCTTGGCTTATCTCATCCCATGATCTCAATCATATTGTAGATACATGTGATCGAGTCATCATCTTAGAGAAAGGCTTAATTGTGGAATATCTTGGTAATAATGAAGAGGCAAAAGCTAGATTGCAAAGATATTTTAATGTTTAAACTAGATCTACGGCAATAAAATATTTTGAGTTAACTCATTAAGAAATAGAGTCAACCACATTTTTTTCACTATTTTCTTCGAATAGATATGAAATTGGAAACTTTAACTCAAAAGTAGATCCCTTACCTTCTTTGCTGGAGACACTTATACTGCCTTCATAGGCATCCATAATCTTCTTGCAAGTAGCCAATCCTAAGCCCGTACCTTCATACTCATCATGGTTATGTAATCTACTAAACATATCCCAGATTGAACTCTGATATTCTACAGGTATTCCTATACCGTTATCAGATACTGATATCAAAAAGCTATCCATCATATACTCATGACTAATTTCTACTAATGGATTCGAAGATGTATTATACTTAATAGCATTCTCTATAAGATTCTTAAAGACTATATACATAGATGAGTAATTACCTTTAATGACAGGCAATTCAGTTATAATATCTATATGAGCATTCTTTGCTTCCAGTGTGCTATAAATAGTTTTCTTTATCTCCTCACACAGAAGATTTAAATCTATTTTTTCATTGCTTTGCATCGCACTACTATCGGTGAGTTTTGAATAATCCAGTATGTCTTTGACAAGAGCATTCATTCGTTTTCCACCCGATCTAATAAAGTTTAGATACTCCAATGCTTGACCATCTTTATCGTCACACAGTTTTCTTTCAAGAAGATCTGTAAAACTTATGATATTACGTATCGGCGTTTTTAGATCATGTGAGGCTATATACGCAAAACGTTCTAATTGAGCATTAGATTTCTTAAGCTGGATATTACTTTGGTAAAGCTCAGTGGTTCTTTTACTGACTTCATCTTGTAACATTTTATTATAGTTGTTCTTAAGGGTATTAGCTCGAAATAGCAAAAAGGCAACGATTCCAAATAATGTAGCCAGAATCAAAAAGAAATTTATATAATTATTTTTGATTTTTAATTCAGTCAGACTTTTCTCTTGTTGTACTCTTAGTAATTCATTATCAAACTCTTTTTTCTCCAATTGATACTTAGCATCTAATTCTAAAATCGTTTCTTCATTTCTCAGATGTTGAAGGCTATCTTGCAATTCAGATGCCATTTTATGATAGGTGAATGCTTCTTTATAGCTACCACTCTTTTCACTGATCTTACCCAAAATGGTAAGGAAATTCTGTAAATGTTCAGCTTTCTTGCTTTCCCTAGCCAAGGCAATCCCCTTATTTGCCTTGGCTGAAGACTTTTCATAATCACCCAATTCAAAATATACATTTGCCCATGATTGATATAGAAATAATAATTCTACTTGTTTTTTACCAGTATTTAAAAGTAGATTTTCAGCTTCTTTAAAATTATCAACTGCCTTCGCGACTTCTCCTTGATTAAATCTGCAAATTCCAAGTAGTTTGAGCACTCCTGCACTACGAAGATTCTGATCGTACTCCTTACTCAAGACTAAAGCCTTGTCCAATATCTCGATAGCTTTGTCAAACTCTTTCGTTTGTACGTAAAAGTCTCCCATTGTCTGATATGGATGAGCTCTTTCTATTGGATTGCCATAAGCGTCACTTGACTCAACTGCTCTCTTAAGGTAAGCATAAGCCATATCCATATCTTCCAGAGAAAGATATAGATTACCAATATTTGTCAAAGTGCTTACCATGGATTCTTTATTCCCTCTTTTTTCGTCCATTTGCAGAGCAATCAACAAATACTCTAATGCCTTTGCCTTATTACCTGACTCTTCGTAAGCTATACCTAGGTTATGGGAACACACAAGTACTAAATACTCATCATTTATTGCTGTTGCAATTTCCAGACTTTTTTTAAGATAATCCTTTGCCACGTAGAAATCACCTTCAAGGTTCTTTGCAATTGCTAATCTGTTATATGATTTTGCTATTCTAAATGAATCATTTAGTAGTTGAGATAGCTGTAATGCTTCCTCACCATATGACCGACAAAGGGACACATCTATCTGATGGTGACCAAAACTTAAG
>CAZPUF010000039.1:0-18531 GCA_964589705.1 uncultured Saprospiraceae bacterium
GTGTATTTTCGGTCCCTTCTGTCTGTCTATCATTATCTTTGGTGCGATTTCGGTAATTTGCGTTATTAGGGCAAATATCCTAAGTCATAATTAACTTTTGCAAACAATAAATCCTCATAATGGTTTTCCAAGTCTCATCTAGTGAATTACTAAAAAAGCTCCAGGTAGCAAATGGTGCCATCGGATCAAAGCCTGTTATGCCCATTTTGGAGGACGTATTGTTTGAATTGGAAGGCAATGAGCTCACACTCTCGGCGACCAACCTTGAGGTGACAATTATCTCCAGTCTGACTGTATCAGGCAGTAAGGATGGAAAAGTGGCTATCCCAGCAAAGATACTATTAGAGACGCTTAAGGCCCTGCCAGATCAGTCTCTCAGTTTCGAAGTAGATAGTAAGACTAATGGCATTCAGCTTAAGTCCGCTTACGGTGTATACAAATTAGCCGGAGACAGTCATGATGACTTTCCTGACATTCCTTCTGATGAGAATGTCAATACTATAGACCTTCAAGTAGACCCGTTTGTCAAGGCGATTAATAATACTGTATTCGCAGCCAGTGATGATGAGTTGAGATTGGCAATGACAGGCGTGCTTATGCAGATAGATTTCAATAAAGTCATATTTGTAGCTACGGATGCACACAAATTGGTTAAGTATACAGTAGGTGGTATCAATACAGAGCTATCTGAGTCTATTATCATACCGAGAAAAGGCCTGAATCTATTTAAGAATGCCATTAGCTCGATGGATGATGAAACGACTAGTATTTCATTCAACAATAAGAATATCTTCATGAGATGTGGAGATACCCTGGTGATCAGTCGACTTATAGATGCGAAGTATCCTGACTACAACTCGGTGATCCCAGTCAATAATACTAAGATTGTCACTGTCAACCGAGCAGACTTTCAGAGTTCACTAAGACGTATTGTAATCTACTCTAACAAAACAACCAATCAGGTATTACTTAACATCGTAGAAGATGGGATGACGATTTCTGCTCAGGATTTGGATTTTTCTAATGAAGCTACAGAACAGGTCGGATGTAGTTATAAAGGAGACAGCATTAGTATCGGCTTCAATGCAAAGTTTCTTGTCGAAATGTTGGGTATCATCTCCACAGATGAGATTATTTTGGAGCTTTCAGCAGCTAACAAGGCCGGTATTTTATTGCCATCTGAGCAAGAAGATGGTGCAGACTTAATGATGCTGGTGATGCCTGTTATGATGAGCCACTAGGGCCCAATTTACCAACCCAGATTTTTATAATAAATGACGGTAGGTCTATATTTCGGATCATTTAATCCCATACACGTTGGTCATCTCATAATCGCCAATTATATGGTTCAGCATACAGATATGGACCAGATATGGATAGTCGTTACGCCACATAATCCACATAAGACGAAAAAATCTCTGGCAGATAACTATGATCGATTACATATGGTTAATCTCGCTATAGAAGATAATGACTTATTGCGATCATCCAGCATTGAGTTTAAGCTTCCACAGCCTTCTTATACTGTAGATACCTTGGCCTATGTATCTGAGAAGTATCCCCAGCATAACTTTTCATTGATTATGGGTGGAGACAATCTGGCCACTTTCCATAAGTGGAAGAATTATGAGCAGATTCTTTCCCATTATAAGATCTATGTGTACAAACGACCAACTTATGAGGTGCCTGAGCTGGCCACTCATCCATCTATTACCTTATGCGAAGCACCCCTGCTTTCTATCTCATCTTCTTACATCAGACAACTGATTATTGAAAAAAAGTCTATTCAATACCTGGTTCCAGATCCTGTGTATAAATATCTTCTTGATAATCCGATATATCAGCGACTTATGAGTAATTGAGGTCCTGAAGCAATCAATAATTATGTTTAATTCTCGTTTATATACCGCAAATCTATACTAACACTCAATTTTGGAGCAACTTGTTGTACCATTGTAATATGTCTCTATAAGCGATGAAAAAGATATTATACGTCACCATAGTTCTAATGATTCTCATGAGTGCAACTGCCAGTGCACAATCCAACCTAGCTATAGGCCAATGGCAGTCACACCTTTCATACTCTCAGACTGTAATGGTTACTCAAAGTGCAGATCAGGTATTCTATGCCACTGAGGAGTCAATCATGATTTTGGACAAAGAGGAATTGTCGGTAGATTTTCTAACACGAATAGAAGGATTGTCCGAGACAGGTATTCAACAGATACTGTTCGATGAGGCTAATCAGCAACTGATAGTTGCCTATAGAAACAGTACAGTAGACATTATAAGAAGTGATGAAATCATTAGCATCAGAGACATTAGTGACAGGAGCGATATTCAGGGAGATAAGCTCATCTATGATATGTACATCCGTGATGGTCAGAAGTTGTATATGGCGACTGGGTTTGGCTTGGTGGAGTATGATTTGCAAGCCTTAGAGTTTGGATTTACGATGAATATAGCACAGAGAATATCTAAAGTAGATGGATCTGGTAATATCCTCGTTATTGCTTTGGATAACCCTGATGGAGATCAGGTAGGCAGTTATGCGCTGGACTTGACGACGACCAATACGCCAGGATTTTTTCCTATATGGGATCGATTAGAACCTGAGCAAGGATTGCCTCAAAATTATACGGCAAAGGATGTCCTCATGCTGGACGACAAGATATACGTCTGCTTAGAAGAGGAGGTCTATGTAGATGATGGCAATCGCAATTTTGAATTAATCTACGAGAATACCTTTCCTGATTATGAGTTGCTTTTTATAGAGCCGTCCCCAGAGGGGACAATGATAGGATCGTACGAAAGAGGTGGTAGAAATGGCCTCGGTGCTTTGTTGTTTTTGAATGAGAATGATGACTTAATAAATGAAGTGACTTTTTGTATCAGAAATCTCATGGATGCGGTCATAGATGATGAGGGTCGAATTTATTTTTCGGACTTATGGAAAGATATTTCCTATCTGGAGTCACGCAATGGTCCTTGTGTGCCAATAGAAGTGGATAGTCCTTATGATTCAGAGTTGCGAGATATAGATGTTGTGGACGGACGAGTGTATGTGGCTTCTGGCGGTATCCGAGATAACTTTGGTGATGAGTTTGGTCGTAATGGTGCATATATTCTGCAGGAGGACAGCTGGACTAACCTGCATGGGAATACCAGCCAATTTATAGAAGATAATGAGTTTATACAGCTCTTTCAGGTTGCAGCAAGTCCAGCAGGGGATAAGGCCTATTTTGGTTCTTTTTGGGCTGGAGTCGCGCAGTTTGATGTAGCTACACAAACCTTTGATACCTTATATAATGAGACGAATAGTACTTTGCAGTTTTTGCAAGGTGATTCGCGAGTAAGAATATCTGGATTGGCTTTCGATAATGATAATACGCTTTGGGTATCCAACTTTGGAGCCACAGAACCCCTTAGTGCTCTTAGTGCCGAAGGCGAGTGGTTTTCTTTTAGACTCGACAGGAGTGATGCCTTATTTGTCACTGACCTAGAAGTAGATAATCAGGGGATAGTGTGGGTAGCTGTAGGAGGTACACCAGGGGGGTTATTGATCTATGATAAGGGTGCTGACTTGGCAGAATCCAGTGATGACAGACAGCGATTTCTTAATCAAGGAAACTCGGAGATACCATCCAACTCTGTCAATGTAGTCAGGGTAGACCGAAGCGGTTCTGTGTGGGTAGGTACTGGCGCAGGAGCGGTGGTTTTTGAATGTGGTGGATCAGCAGCAGAAGATGAGGGTTGTGTTGGCAATAGAAGACGGGTTCAGGTAGATGGCATCACTGCTTTTCTACTGGAATCTGAGGATGTATTGTCTATTGCGATAGACGGCGCTGATAGAAAGTGGTTTGGCACCAGGAATGGCATATTTGTGCAGACGCCTGATGGAGAAGAAGAAGTGATGCGGTTCGATACCAGAAACAGTCCCTTATTTGATAATACAATACGTTCTATGGACTTTGATCCCGTATCTGGATTGATGTATATAGGTACCGATCAAGGCTTGCAATCTATAAGAACTGAGACAACTGGGTCAAGAGATGTGCATGAATCAGACGTGTTTGCCTTTCCTAATCCAGTGAGAGCAGACCATACAGGCCCTATTGCGATAAGGGGGCTAGCCACTGACGCTGAGGTAAGGATCACTGATATAGATGGACATTTGGTTTTCAAGACCAGGGCGCTAGGTGGACAGGCTATCTGGGATGGACGCGATTTCCATGGCAGCGAAGTAGCAAGTGGGGTATACCTTGTATTCAGTAACTCTACTGATCAGCTAAGAGATATAGACTCACATGTCACCAAGATATTGGTAGTCAGATAGGAGGATTTCTATTGGTCTATCCCAACATTAGCATTATTTTTGATATATATTTGCGGTCCGATAATATGGTCGCGTGGCCGAGTGGCTAGGCAGAGGTCTGCAAAACCTTGTACACCAGTTCGAATCTGGTCGCGACCTCCACTAAAAAGCCTTACTCTAGGGAGTAGGGCTTTTTTAATTTAGGGTCTAAGACCTGAGGAGCCCAATTTTTCTTTTGTCAATGCGCCTTTAATAGCGCATGGATTGGTTGTTTGAGTTATTCGAATAGGTCTTACCAACTTATTGTTTGCTCATTATTTTCTTCCATTTTGCAATTATTTGCTTTTCTCTGGTCATTAATGCCTGCTCATTGGTTAGTATATTTTCTCTTCTTTCCTGAGAAACAGCACTGGAATACCACCAATCTCTTGTTGCACTTACAGTGTCTGACAAAGACCTGAAACGAAGATCGGCTTCAATGGCTTTGCTATTGTCACTCATAGACATACCCGCATATTGTGGTAATTGTATAACCCATGGCTGAATAGCAAATACACCATTTTCTTCTAAGAAATTAAGATCATCTATTTGTATGTAATTGACTGCTGAATTATAATTGGCATGTATGCCATGTACAAAAGCATTGGTTGTCATTTCAAATCCTGGTCCAGAACCATTGAAAACACCTGTAGTCTTATTTTCAATTAGTCTTATCATCCATTCAGAAAGATCTCTCACATCTATGTACTGTACTACTTCGTCTCTGCGGCCTGGGATGATTATATCTCCTCCCTTTTCTATTCTCGCCAACCAATAAGGAAACCGGTCAGTGCGATCTCCAGGCCCAACTATTAATGTTGGGCGCACTATAATAGATTGTTCGAGACCAAAATTATTAATGACTGCTTCTTCTGAAGTCGCCTTCATGACGCCATACTCATAGGTAAATTTCTCGTCACCTGTAGCATCCTCTGGCACCTTTGTGACGACTGACCTGGTTTCAGAAAAATCATCTCCAAAGTATGGATAATACACGCTGACAGAAGATGTGTACATATAATAACTGACTTGACCCATTAAGAGTTGAGCTGTGTCTTGGGTCCATTTTGTTTTACGACCTGAGTTGTCGATAACCACATCCCATTGCCTGTTTTTGAGTGCTTCTAAATTATCTTCTCTGTCACCGACCAATTGTTCGACTTCCAAGAAGCGATCAGTATGGATTTTAGGAATAGTTTTACCTCTAGTAAAAATTGTTACTTCATGTCCCCGATCTAAGGCATAAGCAATTTGGTGAGGGCCTAAAAAACTTGTTCCTCCAAGAATTAGGATTTTCAATTTGTTGTCTGCCTTAGTTAAGTTTCTAAGTGGACTGGCACTCACTATAGGTGTTAATCCTAAGGCCAATGAAGCACCTAAAAATTCTCGTCTACTTTTTGGCATTACAATTATTTTATGAGTGAAGTATTAGTGACAGTTATTTGCTATGATTGATATATCCTAAGTAAATATAAAACAAAGAGTAGCCAACATCTATCGGGTCCAGATACCTGTTGCACTATAGATAGGAGAGAGGGAGGAAGTAAAAGAGAAATATTGCAGTAATATCGCTACTGTAATATTCCTCTTGTGTTGTGGTTAGTCTAATTTTTATAAAAGCTCAAAGACTCTATTCTATTATCGGCACTTACTTTTATATAGTATAGACCTGAAGCCAGATCTTGAATGTCAATCTGAATTTGTGCACTATGGATGTCTCTTGTATCTCCATACATTTGCTGACCAGCAGGGTTGATAATACTCATATCTAGCGTAGTCAATTTGTCCAGATTTACATCAAGGACCAAGTCGGTAGTAACCAAGTTAGATTGCAGGGTGACTTGTCCGTCAAAATCAATGAAATCTCTCGTAGACGTTATCCCTAAGTTTTCTGCCCAGTAGAAGTTTGTAGTTGTTATATAACTCCCAAAATAAGCCTCATATAAGATATCTATATCTCCATCTCCATCTAAGTCTCCTGTAACTGGAATAGTTACCTGCCCATCGTCAGGAAAAATGCCTAAATCTAATGGAGTAGAGAATATCCCATCATTATTTTCATAGTACAGCTCTATGGTAGATTCAGTGTCGTAATCATAGGTGGCTTGTAGAATATCAAGGTCACCATCATTGTCTAAATCTGCCAGATCAAAAAAGGCCAACCCTTCTAATGGCTGACATGGAAAATCATCTAATATTACAGGATTAATCAAACTAATACTATCTGCTGTCCCTGTATTCTCATAGAAGATAACAGAGCCAAAATATTCGTAGTTATTGGTTAGGTACTTCCGTATATCGACACCAATACTTAATACATCTAGATCCCCATCATTATCAAAATCTACCAGATCAGAAGTGATGTTATTAAAGGTAAGAGGATTTTCAGTGTCGAACTCAATAATAGATAAGGTGTCAACTTGTGGGAAATTGAAATCTCCCATATTTTCAAAATATAGAACTAATGTTTGTTCATATGAGCTATAATCATAACCTACTGTAATAAAATCTATGTCTCCATCATTGTCAATATCGCCAGGTGCATAGGTTAAACTTCTAATGTCAAGATTCTGCAAATCGATATTTACAAAATCCAATCTGATAGAATCGATATCCATCTCCTCTGCAGTCCCTGTATTTTCAATAAAGGCTATAGCAAGTTGATCATTAGCATAGTCAAAGGTCAATCCTAAGATATCCAGATCCCCATCATTATCTGTATCGATTAATTGTGGGATAGTGACTCCATCGTAAGGAATCTTAGGCAACTCTTGTGGCTCAGAAAAATTCTGTGCTTGTGCAGTCTGACTCCCTAATAATCCAAAAAGTACAAAAGCAGGACCCATCACTTTCCTTATCATCTTATACCTTACACGAGACTTTAATAGATGGATAAGGGAACCTATTTTATGCTTTAACGTATCAAGCGTATCTTTATTTGTTTGACTTTGTTTAGCCTTCTGGTTCAGTGTTGCACTGAGGAAACGAAGTTGTCTTAATGCCTTTGTGTTTTGGTTATAAAATTGTGTTCTTTTCATAATTGGAAATGATTTAATTAATAATGGTTGTTGATTGACTAAGGATACTATTCCTTACAAAACCTCAATGTTTTTAATCTGTCTTTTACAGCAACAATAATAAAAATAGACTCCAGCTGTTAAGACTTATGCCTCCATGCTGTAGCTCTCCACTTCAGCCTGATGCTGATTTATTACTAATGGATCGACCTCTTACAAGAAAATCGATTATTCCTTATAGAACCTCAATGTTTCTAATCTGTCTTGAGCAGCAATTCTGATAAGATATAAGCCAGCAGGTAGGCTATTTACATCATACTTGAGCTGTCCCGTTCGAATATCTCTATTATCATTATAGATGACCTCCGCAGATCTGCTGAGTATAGAAATTTGAAGCTGGGTTTGAGATTCTAATTCTATATCTAATAAGACATCAGATGTAACCATATTTGTTGGAAGTGAAATGCTTCCGCCAAAGTCTGCTAAATTTCTGGTAGATGAGATACCTAGATTTTCTACCCAAAATAAGTTTGTATTGATGGCATACTGGCTGTAAGCCTCAAATAGTAAATCTGGATCTCCATCCCCATCCAAATCTCCTGAAGCTGGAAAATATATCTGGGAATCTTGAGGCAATACTTCTAAATTGACTGGTGCGGCGAATTCATCGCCTGTATTTTCAAAATAGAATTCAGTTGTAGTATATCCATCGAACGGGAAAAGAAATACATCTAAATCACCATCAGAATCAAAATCATCGACCTCAAAAAAGTTGAGTCCACCTTGGAAAGGCTGGCATGGAAACTCTTCTACTATGCTTGGGGCTTGCAAGCTCATACTGTCAACTGTGCCAGAGTTTTCGAAGTAAACCATTGACACGAAATAGGCTTGATATTGTCCATACTTAGCAATGTCTATCCCTACACTTAGTAAGTCCAAATCACCATCACCATCTATATCTTCGAGATCAGTCACAAAATTATTTAGCGTAGGAGAATCAAAAACGTTAAATCGCATTACCGTATCTGGCTCAGCAAAAGCTAATTCTCCAGTATTTTCGTAGAATAAAACGTCATAATCACCATACGTACCGTAAGCGTCAAGGACAGTACCTAGAATATCTATATCACCATCATTGTCCATATCTCCACTAGAGATGTTGAACAAGTTCTGTTGGAAGAGCCTTAATTGGATCGTGTCTATATCAATACTTTGGAAATCTAATTCACCAGGGTTTTCTATAAATGGAACGACCACAGAATCTATATCATAGTTGATAGTTATTCCAATTACATCAAGATCACCATCATTGTCTAAGTCAGCTAATTCTGGCAGCAAAACGCCATTGTTCGGTAACTGCGGCAAATCAATAGGGTCAGAAAAAATCTGAGCCTGTGCATTTTGAGTCACCATCAGACCAAGCACGGCAAAAGCAGTCCCCATCACTTTGCGAATAGTGATCATTCTGACTCTTGATTTGAGATGATAGACTATAGCAGTAATTCTTTGTTGTATACGTGCTATCGTATCTCTATTGGCTTTGCCTGACTTTACTTTATTCTTGAGAGTAGTGCTTAGAAATCGAAGTTGTCTTAGTGATTTTGTGTCTTTACTAATGAATGTTCTTTTGCTCATAACAGTGATTGATTTAATAGTATAATGAAAATGCTCTGTAAGACCAGTAAAAGCAACTTTCTACTACTCTCATCTACTAATATAATTAACCTTGCCAAAGGAGAGCTATAATCAGATAGCCAATTTTGAAATATTTCTTTAGACTGGCCTACACGGTATTATGTGAATTTTCCCCAGAAAGTCCTATCAGGTAGACTCAGCCCTTTCTTGTAATCTTCTTTGATGGTATTAAGAATAGATGGACGCATGAGGCCGGGTAATACTTGAACATCATAGATCTCGTCGACAGAGTTTTCGTAGAATAATGAAGCTATATGTTTGCCTGTGCTAAGTTCTATAGCTATAACACCAGCTTTATTGGCTGTATCTTTTATACCTAATTTGCCAAAGCTGGAACTGTCTTCTCTAATCTTACTCAGCCCGATAAAAGCATAATTCTGGTGAATAGATAATCCACGGAGAAATCCTTCGTACTGAAATAGCACCTCCTGTTCTAAAGTCGAGTTATTGATTCTGAGTAGGGTGCCGTTGGCTGATTGGAGTACGTAGATATAGTCACCAAGTGATCGGGGTGAATGGGGCATTGCCAGACCACGTACTATAATTTCATTTGTATCATAGTCTATCAAAATGCCCGAATTTTTAAGATCGGAGGTCCAGGCTCTAGGAGAATCGGTCTCGGCAAAGGCGGTGACATACTTGATTTCTCCATTTTCGACAGCCATGCCATTAAGATGACAGTGATCTCCTGATGTCGCCTTTGCAATAAATGAAGGCTTCCAAATAGGTGTAAAATTATATTGCTCGTCAATCTTGACAATACAAGAGAAGTTGGTATTCACAGCACATATACCTTGATGGCAGAAGTCTATATCGTGGATATCCAAAGCCCCTGTATGGTAAGTTACTCTAGGGAAATACATTGTGTCATAGACGTTGGGCTTTTTGGGATAGTGTGACGCTAGCTGTTTTGAGCCTCGAAATAAAATAACTTCATCCATACAGGCTATTGCCAATTGATCACCTTTTACAGCTATACCCATTGCTTTGACAAAGCTTCGTGGGAGTTGGATAAGTCTTTGATTATCCACAGCACTTATAAATATGACTTTCCCAGCTTGATAAGTGCTCAAAGTTAGACTGCACTTCAGCCTTTGAAGAAGCTGAGGCATGCTACCAGAATATGAAAATTGGAATGGAATGTTAGTTGTTTTACTGTTCATATCTACTATTCACTAAGGTCTAAGGTAAGATATTCCATTTTTAGTCGATTATTGTGAGCAAATTCATTTTGAAATTGTTCTGTCTATATGTTCGATACATTCTACCAAAACCGTAAGATCTCTCTCTTTGTTTTCATTGTCATATCCTTAATATCCCTCTTTCTAATCCCTAGAATTAAGGTCGCTTTCAATTTTGAGCAGTTTTTCCCAACAGGGGACGATGACTTGGAGTTCTTCCAATCATTTATCGATGAATTTGAAGCCGATGATAATTTCTTGCTCATTGCCGTCGAACATTACCCTTCGGTGTTTGACACTTCTTTTCTACAACAAATAGACAGGTTGGCTGATGATATCAAGAAGGAAGTACCATATGTAAAGCTTGTCCAGTCTCTTCCTGATTATAAGTATGCAGTAATGACCCCTTTCGGGCCCACAAGCATACCCGCATTACATGTACATGATCAAGACAGACTTGCTCAGGATAGCATTAGAATAATGCAAGATGAGCAAATCCTTTACTCCATGATTAATAAGAAAGGGACAGCTGCAGGCATCATTATCAAGACAGAAAATGAAGTCTTGATGGATGAGTCTCATGAGATAATGGACGCTATCTATGGTCTATTTGATAAGCATGGGATTAGTGATTATCATATGGTGGGTCGGCCATATTTCCAGTCAGAATTGGCTAAGATACAAATGAGAGAAATCATCATTTCTACTATTATAAGTGGAATTCTGATTAGCATAGTTATGATACTTATCTTCCGCAAGTGGGTCAGTATTCTAATTGCCTTGGGCTCTATCAGTGTTGGATTACTGATATTCTTTGGAATATTATCCTTGATGGGTCGACAGCTATCGCTGATGTCTGCCTTATATCCTGTATTAATGCTTATAGTCGGGACAAGCGATGTGGTGCATATCATGAGTAAATATCATGATGAACTCAAAAAAGGAGTGGCTAAAAAAGATGCGTTACAAATAACCATCAAACAAATAGGAATGGCCACCCTTTTAACCTCACTAACTACTGCAGCAGGCTTTGCGACTTTGTTGAGTTCCAGAATTCTGCCTATTAGAGAGTTTGGGATTAACTCTGCTATTGGTGTGTTGATTGCATACATAGTTGTGATTGGATTTACCTGTCCTTTAATGTCATTTTTTTCGAAGGAGCAAATGATTCCACCAGCAAGAAAACAAGACAAATGGGTATCCATTTTGGATTGGGCTTACAACAAAACTATTTCGCATCGACAATTAATTTCATGGGCATCTCTTGGGCTGCTATTTGTATTTATTTATGGCATTACAAAGATCCATACTAATTATGATTTGTATACCAACCTCCCTCAAAATGTCAAGATTAGTGATGACTTTCTATATTTCGAAAAAGAATTTGCAGGATTCAGGCCGTTAGAGCTAGCTGGCACACTTCAAGGCGAGCATAAAATATATGATTATGCTGTCATCAGTGAGATTGCGAAAGCTGAAGATTACCTGAAGTCACATGAAGAAATTCAAACGGCTTTCTCTCTTGGTTCTGTAACAAAAGGAATCAATCAGTTAATAAAGAAAAATGCGCCAGACACATATGTTATACCGACCAAAGAAGAATATCCTAAAGTAAGGCGCATGCTGACCCGATTGCCCAGTATAGGGTCAGATGTTTTAATAAGCAGAGACAAACGAAAAACCAGAGTTAGTTCTAAGGTGAAAGATGTAGGAGCAGAGAACATAAAAGCCATGAGTCAGAAGATAGACAATTGGATATCTGAGAATATAGATCCGTCTGTGATTACATTTAGACAGACGGGTACAGGACTATTATTGGATAAGAACTCTGAATTTGTAAGAGAGAGTTTGACACAGGGCTTATTGATAGCTTTAGTGATTGTTAGTGTACTGATGGGATTACTATTTCGAAATTGGAAGATGTTGTTTTTGGCTTTGGTGCCTAACCTTTTTCCATTATTATTTGCTGCTGCTCTTATTGGCTATACAGGCGTAGCTTTGGAGGCAGGCGTCTCTATAGTCTTTGCCATTATATTTGGAATAGCTGTCGATGATACCATACATTTCCTAAGTAAGTATAAGTTGGCCAAAGCACAATATAGTGGGGATGTAGAACAAGCATTGCTTGTGACTTTTAGAGAATGTGGTAAGGCCATTATATTTACAACGATTATATTATTTTTTGGATTTTTAGTATTGCTTTTTTCCAATAATCAACCGTCAGTAGTCATAGGTATGCTGATTTCAGTGACGCTACTATCAGCACTGATTGCTGACCTGACAATTCTACCAGTCTTGATTAGAAAGTTAGGCGTATAATAGAGGGTTATTATTAAACTTCTTCATTTTTTAAAAATTAATGACATGAGATCAAAAGATATCAATAGAGTAATAGTATGCTTATTTCTTTTATGCCCACTCTTATCTTATGCCCAACCCGCGGACCTTGGTAACTGGCTTATCTATATCGGTAGTAAAGACTTAGGCTCTAAATTTAATTTGCATCATGAGATTCAGTATAGAAACTATAACGCCATTGGAGATCTTGAGCAGCTATTAATTAGAGGTGGTTTGGGATATGATGTAGGTGACAGATCTAACGCCTTGGTTGGGTATGGATTCATCAGAAGCGAGAACTATATCAATGATACGGACAAAGAGGTGGTCAATGAGCATAGAATCTTTCAGCAGTTTATTACCAAGCAGAATGTAGGAAAGCTAGGCTTGCAGCACCGATACCGATTTGAACAACGATTTGTAGAAGATAATTTTAGATTGAGATTTAGATATTTTCTCGGGTTAACTATCCCTATATCCAGTTTTAATGAAGGCAACCAAGCGTTGTATCTATCTGTCTACGATGAAGTATTTTTGAATACGGTTGCCAATGTATTTGACAGGAATCGACTTTATGGGGCCTTAGGTTATCGATTGAGTGCATCTGTAAGAATCGAAGCGGGTTATATGAATCAGTTTCTGGCAAATGGAAATAGAGATCAAATAAATATCGTCTTGTTTGGCAACTTTTAGAAGGGCTGGTTTGAAGGTGCAATAATTAATTAATAATTATCATGTCTTTCCCAGTAGTTTTGGTCCTCTACTTCTTCGAGTAATTGCAAATAATTATTGTATCTCAGTTCGCTGATTTCTCCATTTTCTATATCAGCTTTGACCTGACACTTGGGTTCATTTCTATGGGTGCAATCAAGGAACTTACAGTTTGTTGATACCCTGAAGAACTCTTTGAAATTATGTGCCACATCCTGAACTTCCATATGATTAAAACTTAGTGTCTTGATCCCAGGTGAATCTATAATTCTGGTGTCATCTCCTATGTCAAACATTTCAGCAAAGGTGGTTGTATGCTGACCTTTGCCTGTATATTGAGAGATGTCCTTGGTCTTAATTTCTAAATTGGGATGCAATTCATTAAGTAAAGATGATTTGCCGACTCCAGATTGTCCACTAAATAAAGTGGTCTTTCCTTTTATAACTTCTCTAATTCGCTTAATGCCTTTCTTTTCGAGTGCCGATGTGATGTAGCAGTGATAGCCAATCTTTTCGTATATATCTTTTAAGGATTGATAGACAACCAAGTCATCATCTGTATACAAGTCTCCCTTATTAAAGACGATATGGACAGGGATGTTATATGGTTCTGTCATCAAGAGGAATCGATCTATAAATCCTTGTTTGAGTTTGGGTTCGCGAATGGTGACAACTAACAAAGCCTGATCGATGTTGGCAGCAATGATATGTAGGAAATGTTTCTTTCTAGGGGACTGTCTTATGACATAATTTTTGCGATCTACGATCTCCTTTATGACACCCCTTGTAGAATCCGTATCTCCACCTTCCTCTATTTCTAACAATACCCTGTCACCTACGGCTACAGGATTAGTCACCTTCTTCCCTTCTAATCTAAATTTGCCTATCATACGGCAAGCAATCATTTCCCCTGAAGCTAACTTGACATCATACCAACTTCCTGTGGATCTAATAATCAGACCTTCTATCATGCAATAGATTTTGTGGTTGCTGTATGTACTGCAATGGATAGATCTGTAATCATGTTCGGATCCTTCTCCAGGATATTTCCTATCACAATAATGTCAGCGCCAGCCTTAGCGGCGAGGGCCGCCTTCTCAGGGGTTCTTATGCCGCCACCCACAATCAAGGGTACGGAGGTAGCTTGCCTGACGGCGGATATAGTACGAGGATCGACTGCATTTTTGGCCCCAGATCCTGCTTCAAGATATATGAGTTGCATACCTAAGTATTGTCCAGCTAGTGCAGTAGCGACAGTGATATCAGGTTTTTCAGCAGGTATAGGTGTTGTATTGGATATATAGGCGACGGTACTTTCTGTTCCTCCATCTATAAGGAGGTAAGCTGTAGGGATTATCTCAAGAGTACTCTTCCTTAGGAATGGGACACTTTCCACGTGTTTGCCTATGAGTAGTTCTGGATTTCTGCCTGACATCAAAGACAGATAGAGTAACCCGTCAGCCTTATTGTTGAGTTGTTGGACGCTGCCTGGAAATATCAATGTGGGTATATCACTGATCTCTTTCAATGTCGTGAGCGCCGTATCCATATCTTCGTGATTCGCAGTACTACCTCCTACAAAGAAATAGTCGACACCAACAGCTTCACTTAGTTTCACAAGTTGAATGATATCTTGGGTGTTAGAGGATTCTGGATCTATGAGCACAGCTATACTCTTCTTTCCTTCAGATCTATTATTAGTGATTACCGTAAGTAACTCTTCTTGCATAGTTTATTCGTTCTTCTACTTCTTGACTCTTGTTTTTACATTCATTAACGTATTGGACGACTATTCGCTTATCCTGTAGTATAGATTAAGAGAAACCAACCTCTGATCTAAACTAAAAAGAAATGCATTATTGACATTCTTTCTAATACTTTCAATGCCGATTTCTATCATTAACTTGTTTTTTCTATAGCCAATGCCTATAAATAAACCAGCACTTAGGTTGCTACTATTCATGACTTCTTCTTGACCACTTATCTCATTTATTATTTCGTCAGTTTCTTCTATTGTTGAAGTCTCGACAAAGTTCCAAATAGAACTATGTCGAATAGTGTAATTCAAATTTAACCCTGTATAAGCAAAAAAGGACCCTTGCGCTTTAAACTTAAATCTATACTTTAATGGCACTTGTACACTAATTTCACTGTACTCCAATCTGCCTGTCCTTGTAATTACCCCAGGTTCTAGAGAAATAAAGGAATTTATATCAATCACATTTTCATAGTCTCTATTGAATTGAGTAGAATAGAGATTTAAGTCTATACTTAGTAAGCTCTTTTTAAAAAGAGGTTTCAGAAAATAATAGCCAACACCCAAGCCATAACCATTTTCCATATCTAACTTTGTGCTTAGACTTAGGCCATGCTCAATCTTTTTGGATACGTCAGTCTGGGCACCTAGATTAAATGCAAAAAAAATGAGCAATGCAACTAGAGAAATTTTATTCATAATGATGATTTTCTAAAGGATAATATCAACTATCGATTCACAAAGTAAGCTAATATTTTTATTGCTATAATCGATAATCTATTGTCCTGACAACTTACTGATATTGGTTTTCACCTTTGAGTACATTTCTTCATTCGATATGAGATTTATAAGGCTTTCTCTTATTGATTGTATTGTTGGCTTTACCCACACTGCCATATCCTCATTCAATTGCTCAGGCAATCCCCCAACTGCGCTGACAAGCATGACCATTCTGGCTGAGATACCCAAGGTAAGAATGCCAGATTGAGTGGCCTCCAAATAAGGGAGTACCAATATCTCGTGGGATGCTAATAAAGCTGCAATTTCTGCCTGTGTCAGATACTTATCTATTATATTAAGTTTTGGAGAATCTTCAATTGCCAGACCTGTTTGCTCGCCGGCTATGGTTAGCTTATTTATGGGTAAATCCTGGATAGCAGATATCAGTAGATTGATGCCTTTGTATTCTTTTACGCGACCCATGAACAACAGATTAGGCTTTGGGTTATAGGGTAGATTATTTGTAGCACCAGCTTCTATGGTGGGATGAGGGATGACAGCGCTGATCGGGATAGTTCCACATGCTGCAATAGCCTGTTCTTTGACGAAGTTGGACAGGAAGATAATGCGGTCAGCAGAAGCCATGGCCTTTTTTTGCAGCGCCTCTATGAGGACAGAAAATTCGCCTTTGTGGGTGTAAAAGTCGTGGACAACCAGTGAGCTTTCAGTATCATTTTTATTAGCCCAATTAATAAAGAAATGATTCCAAGGATGGAAGGCTGGTATTAGTAGTTCTAATGGCTTAGATGTTTTGATACTCCCCATCAATTGATTGACTTTTCTTGCAATGCTAAGGCTCTGAGTTGCCATAGACAATTTGCTTTTGGGGGTATCTATGGGGAAGGTGTTATATGCTGAGAAGTAATCCACATTCTCTTGACAGCAAATAATAAAGGGGTCCATATGCTGGAGCCCCTTTAGTATAGTTTCTGTATAATTAAGGCAGCCAAATCGACTAAGATAGACAACAACCAATTGGTTGTTATTGTCTAGCACATACTCGGTTGACGTCATGCCCTTTATTGACCTCTTTTTTCTCTGTCACGTTCTATCATAGTATCTATCTGGAATACCTTCAAGTTTTTGGCTACGATCGTTCTGTCAGGATTTAGAATATAGATCTCAGGTGTTATGTCCACATAGTATTTAGCGTAGATAGACCGATTAGTGGCATCCCATACACAGGTGAATGGCATATTTGTTTTCTTGATATAATTGGCCAGTTCATTAGGGTCCTCCAAATTGGAATCCAAGGCTATGGCATATATATCAGCATATTCCTTACCACCTTCATTGTACCACTTTACAAGTTTTGGTGTTTGCTCTTGGCAGTGCTCGCAACTTGGGGCAAACATGTAGACAATGATGTATTCTTTCTTGGAGTCCATCAGACTATGTGTCTTTCCCGATAAGTCTTTGGCTATAACATTTGGACCTTTATCTCCCATAAGACTGTTGGCCATTTCTCCGGCACGTTGCTGTAGACTATTGACTACAAGTGGGTCTTCCCAGAATGCTCTTTCTTTGGTAAAGTATCTTTGTAGCATTCTCACATGTACAAATTCCGGATCCATCAGCGTAGTCTTGGTTGGCTCATAAGTTCTTACAACCCAGTTAGCAATAAACTTATAATACTCAGGATACATAAGCAGTTTGTCTACTAATCTGTGACTGCTGGCAAAAATAGAATCTTGATTTTGAGGCGTGAGTACTTCAAAATATCTTTTGAGTTTATTATTGATGACTGGTGTACGGAGTAATCGTCTGTCATTCCAAGCTACATCATTCCAAAAATCTTGTCTGTAATAATATACTTGCTGATTTTCGGGGACTTCTTCTCTGAGTACTGGTTCTTGACCTGCTTTTTTAAAGTTGGTCAATAACGTGTTAGGATACTTGGCATATAATTCATCCAAGTGCTTAAGTCGAGCATCTGTAAGTGCCTTCTGCTCTGCTTTCAATCTAATGAATTCAGGTGTGCCTGGTCCAGCTGCTTTCATCGCTTCACCCAGTTCGGCAAATTTTGGCTGGTTAGCTTTTTCATATCTGAGGTTGGCGAAGAAAGCCTCGTTTTCATCACTTCCTTTGACCACCATATCACCGTCTGGATTAGCAATATTTGTCTCTAATACAAATTCCTGATCTTCTCCCAGTATAATCTGTAGATATCTCTCTTCAGCTATTTTTACGTAGTAGAGGCCTTGAGGGTAGGTTGTCTGCCCAGCATGGCAGCTACTACAGGTAAATGTGATGTTGCCATTAGCATCTATCTGTGTCTCATCTGCTTTATAGTTCTGCTCTGCATAGTATCCTATAAGGTCAGACTTGCCAGGAGTTGCTCCTTTTACTTTGACTGTAAAATTGGCCTTACCTTTACCATATACTGGCGTTTCTGATGCTTTGATAGCTTCCGCTGAAGCAAAGCCTTCTACATTTTGATAAGTCTTAGCAGGTTTCTTTGGCGTAGCTGCAGCACTTGTTTTTCCAACCGGTGTCGCAGGACTCTGAGATGCAGTATCGCCACCGCAACCATACAATAGGATAACTAGTGAAAGGATTAAAAGTCTCATATCTCTCTTTGAATTTTTTTTTCTAGTATAAATTTACGAATGTTTTTAACGCAGGTCTAGGGGTTAGAAATACTATTCCCTGCTTTTTTGCTTATCTCTTTCTATAACAGTGTCTATTTGGAAGACTTTT
>CAZPUF010000040.1:0-8962 GCA_964589705.1 uncultured Saprospiraceae bacterium
AATTTCCTCTATAATCAGGAAATGGATTAAAGTTTGAAATACTAGTATATTTGTGGTTCATTCTGTTTAAATGATTAGATTAATACAGTATTTAGTACTTGCTTTCCTTATCGGTAATGGTATGCAGCCATTGTTGGTAGAGGCAGGTCTGATTACAGCTGATCTGATTGATACGGTTTCTCAAGACCTCCAACACGACGACTGTGACACGGAGGATGCCGATAAGAGTGAATCATCAGATGATGATCTGAGTGAGAAACCAAGACGTATTATCAAGGAACCAAAACCTCATGACCTTGATTTCTCTTCTCCTTCTTCGAGTGTAGACATAGAGCTTGCAGAAGTTGTCGTGCCTGTATGCCTGGAAGGAAGAAAACTATCGTTGTCTGACAGATTGCCTAAAATTTCTATGACACTCAAGAGACGGACATACTTTTCTAAGTCAGTCAGTCATTCCCACCCAATAAGTTAGGATTTGCTTTTTGAGCAGTTTTCACCTTGACACAGAGTCTTGTGTGATGATGCTAAATGTCTTCTGTGATGTTTGCAGAAAAGTTATTATGCTGACATGCCTTCTAAGAAGACCTGACTTTATTTCTATTTATTGAATCACACTTTTTTTTTTAAAACTATATAATAATGCAAGGAAACGGATTAATCAAAGTTTTTTTGGTTTTACTAATACTAGTCAGCTTTTTGCAAATCTTCTACATGCTTCCCACAAGGAAAGTAGAAAAGAATGCTGCAGAATATGCAGAGCAATATGTTGCTTCAAATCCTAATATGGATCCTTACGAAGCTCGTAGAGAAGCCAAGTTTACTTACTTGGATTCAATATCATCTGAAAATATATTTTCTATTCCATTGTTGGATCATTTTCTTATAACGAATTAAAATCCCGTCAATTGGCATTAGGTCTTGACCTTAAAGGAGGAATGAGTTCCGTCCTGCAAGTGGACCTCAAGGAGATGCTTATGACCTTATCTAGGAATAGTAAGGACCCCGCTTTCATAGCAGCACTGGATGCAGCCGAAAAGGCACAGACAGGCTCTCAGTCAGACTTTATCAGTCTGTTTGGACAAGAATATGCTAAGCAACCGGAGAAGAAGAATCTGGCGTACATCTTTAGAAGAGATGGTTCTATGCAAGATCTTATCAATACTCAGTCAAGTGATGGGGAAGTCATCAGAGTCCTGAGAGAAAAGGCGAATGAAACAGTGGACCTGACTTTTAAGATGCTCAAAGAGCGGATTAACAAGTTAGGTGTTGTTCAACCTAATGTTTCTCTTGATGATTCAAGAGACTTGATCATCGTCGAGATGCCCGGGATAGAGAATCCTGAGAGAGCTAGAGAATTCCTTAACGCATCAGCGGCTTTGGAATTTTGGGATACGTACAGGTCTACAGATAATAACATGTTAGCCCTGTTTCGTCAGGCAGATGCTAAGCTTAAAGGCAGTGCACCTGTTGAGCAAGCAGTAACTACTTATGATACAATATGGACACCTTCTATAGATACATTAGGTAACTTGACAGGAGATTCCACTTTTCAAGTGGTACCTAGGTCAGCAGATGCCATAGTAGATAATGGCCCATTATTGAGCAGGTTAACTTTGAATACGGACGGTTCTTTTGGTACTACAGGTATGGGTGCTGCAGATAAGAATCAACGTAATGCAATAACTGAGATGTTGGAACGTCCAGAAATAAAATCTCTATTCCCAGTTGATTCTAAATTCATGTGGGGAAGAAAACCTCATAGAGTATATTCCACCGGAGAAGAGACTGGTCAATTTGTGCTGCACATGATTAAGAAGATTCCTGGAAGTGACAAAGCCCCTATAGAAGGAGATGTTATTGTAACTGCAGGGCATAGTCCTGATCCAGTAAGTGGAGAGATGGCGGTTAATCTTCGTATGAATAATCAAGGGGCTCAAAAGTGGGCAGAAATGACTACCAAAGCAGCTAATGCAGGTAATAGAGAAGTTGCAATAACAATAGACGGGGAGGTTATCTCTGCGCCAAGAGTTAATGGACCAATACCTGGAGGGAATACACAGATTACAGGTGATTTCTCAGTACAAGAAGCAGCTGATTTTGCTAGCCTTTTGGAAATTGGAAAATTACCAGCAACGGTAAATACGATTCAAGAGTCCACTGTAGGACCATCACTGGGAGCTAAGAATATAAGTAGTTCAGTAAGATCATTGATTGTAGGATTCGTCTTGATACTCCTCTTTATGGTGCTATATTATGGTGGTGCAGGCTTCTTCTCAATATTAGCACTCTTGCTTAATATGTTTTTCATCTTTGGAGCCTTGGCCTCATTTGGTACGGTATTGACCTTGCCAGGAATAGCTGGTATCGTATTGACAGTCGGAATGGCCGTAGATGCCAACGTGATCATCTATGAGAGAATAAGGGAAGAACTTAGGGCAGGAAAGACCTTACTAGCCTCCATCAATGATGGATTCAAGCATTCCTATTCTGCCATTATAGATGCCAACGTAACGACCTTATTAGTCGCCTTTGTCTTAGCTTACTTTGGATTAGGCCCTATCAAAGGATTTGCAGTTGTATTAATCATTGGTGTACTATCATCATTATTTACAGCCGTTCTAATCGGTCGTATGATGATTGACTGGTGGACTAAAGGAGATAGAGGATTGAGCTTCTGGACTGGGGCATCTAAGAATGCATTTGCTAATTTGAAAATAGACTGGATAGGTAAGAGAAAGATAGCCTATACCATGTCAGGGGTAGTTATCCTTGCAGGGTTGGCATCAATGCTTACAAAAGGATTTGATTTAGGGGTTGACTTCAAAGGAGGATATTCTTTCAATGTAGAATTCCCAGAAGGCTCTACAGTATCAAAGGAAGCATTACAGGAAGGATTGACCACTGCCTTTATTAAGTCACCAGTAGTCAAAGCAGTTGATACTAAAAATACCTTCAACATCGTCACTGATTATCTGGTAGACGATACTGCAGATGATGCAGCTGATAGGGTAACAAGAAAACTTCATGAGGGTATAGCAGCTGTGACAGGTTCTACTGTGCCATTTGACAGATTCAAATTAACGGATGCAGAAGGTGTAGCGCATGTCACCAGTTCCACTAAGGTAGGACCTACCATTGCGGATGATATCAAGCGAAGTTCATTCTACGCTGGTATCTTTGCCTTATTACTTATCTTCTTGTACATCTTTATCCGATTCAATAAGTGGCAATATAGTTTAGGTGCCGTAACAGCACTATTCCACGATACATTGGTGGTACTTTCTGTATTCTCTTTGTTGCATGGTGTCTTCCCTTTCTCAATGGAAGTAGATCAGGCGTTCATTGCTGCAATTCTTACTGTGATCGGTTATTCTATCAATGATACCGTTGTATTATTTGATAGAATCAGAGAGTTCTTAGGCATCTACCCTAAAGAAGATACGGATAGCATATTGAATAAAGCGATCAATAGTACGTTCTCTAGAACGATCATCACATCGATTACAACCTTAATCATGATCACGCCTCTATTTATTTTTGGAGGTGGTAGTATCAGAGGATTTGCCTTTGCTTTGATTATAGGTATACTTGTCGGTACATACTCTTCTATCTTCGTGGCAACACCGATAGTTAGAGACTTATCTGATGATTTGAAACCAAAGAAAATTGAATCTAAAAAGAGCTTTTCCAAAGCAGCTAAAGCTGTAAGATAAGCTTCATTAAAAATTATAAATAATTTAAGGGCCTTCACTTGTAATCAAGTGAAGGCTTTTTTGTGTAATCTGTTGGAAATCATCATCTATTGTATTGAATATCATTTTAAGCTACTTATCCGGTAATAAGCCAACAATTAAATCTACAATCACGTTATCTTGGGTGTGAATATGAGCATCAGACATTACATACTAGGTCTTTTCATAATAATTGTCGCAGGCTGTACGGTGACCAAGAAAGTTAAGGATGGAGATACTGCATATCAGCTTAAGCAGTATGCAGTGGCGGTAGAGATGCTGGAAGAAGAGTATCAGAAAGCGGGTTCAAGCCAAATAAGATTTAGAAAGGCCATTTATCTGGCCAAATCATATGACTATCTTCAAAATCATGCAGCCTCTGTACATTGGTTGGAAAGAGCCAATAAGTTAGAATCACAACTGCAGGTCAAATCAGATCTTGCTGACGCCTATAAGAAAAACGAACAATATGAAAAAGCTTTAGAGCTCTACACACAGTTATATAAAGAAACAAGAGAATTGAGTTGGAGTCAAAAGGCTCAGTTTTGCAAGCTAGCCATCAACCAATTGAAAGAAATCAAGAACTATAACATCACGACCTTTTCCGGCAATACGAGTTACAATGAGTATAGTCCCTTCTATCTTGATTCGGAGCATATTATTTTTACCTCTGATAGAGAGGGGAGCACAGGTGGTGGTACTTATAAGTGGACAGGCAATTCTTTTTCTGATATATATGTGACAAATATTAGTGGTCGTAAAGTGGTCAATTTCGATGCGATTCTCAATTCAGCCGCTAATGAAGGTACTCCATGCCTGTCTATTGATAGAGATGAGATATATTTTACTCGTTGCGAATCTCTGAGTTTACGCGATCAACACTGCCGCATTTATTTCAGTCACAGACCCAATGGATTTTGGCTGGAACCAGAACCTCTAATGTTTTTTGGAGAGGATACCAATTTTGCCCATCCTTGTCTGTTAGAAAGAGATAGTGTACTGGTCTTTGCTGCTGCCCCAACCAATAGTGATGGGACTTATGACCTTTATTATTCCGTGAAGGTTGACGGAGGATGGTCAGAAGCTGACTTAATGCCTTCTTCGATTAATAGTGGTGGCAATGAAATGTTTCCCACTGCCAATGAAGATACCCTGTATTTTTCTTCTGACGAATTGCCTGGATATGGCGGCCTAGATATATTCAAAACTTATCTAAGAGCTGATGGTTCCTGGGCAGCGCCTCAGAATATGGGTGTACCAATCAATAGTGGGGGAGATGACTTCGGTCTTGTAGTAGATCCAGTTAGACCATTCCCAAGAGATATCGTTCTACAAGGTTACTTGTCTTCTACCAGAACTCAAGGCAACGGGGATGATATATTCTTTTTTACCAAATACAAAGAAAAAGAAGAGGATAAGCCAAAAGATGATGTGGTGGATGATCAACCGACTGGAAGCGGTGATGTGTATATATCTGTTAGAGTGGTAGAAGTCCAATATGAGAACGATGACCCTAATGGAGTTATAATAGGAAAGACCCCACTTAAGGATACAAAATTGACAGTCAAATATTTGAGCGATGAAGATGCAGTATCTACAGATAAAAATGGACGATACACCGCTCAAGCGCTTTCTCAGACAACATACATAATAACAGCTGTAAAAGATGGTTATCTAACCAATGCTAAAAATTTGAGTACCAAGGTGCCACCATTAATAAAAAGTGATACAACAATCAATTTGGAAATTCCTTTAGATAAAATACGATATGATGCTGAGATCGTTTTAGAGAGTATCTATTACGATTATAATAAGTGGGATATCCGAAAGGATGCAAAGCCAAGCTTGGATACTTTAAAAAATCTCCTGTTGCTTAATCCATCACTCAATATCGAATTAGCGTCACACACGGATTGTCGTGGAGAGGTAGACTATAATCAAGATTTGTCACAAAAACGTGCTCAGTCTGCAGTCAAATATTTAGAGCAATCAGGCATAGCCTCCTCTCGAATGATAGCCAAAGGTTATGGCGAATCCAAACCATCAAAGAATTGTGACTGCGACGACTGTTCAGAAGATCAGCATCAGTCCAATAGACGGACCACTTTCAAAATCTTGGAGAAATAAAGAGGAGGTGGACTGATTAGTTATTTATCAGTTACTCTAATGTCAGCCTCTATAACCTGCTCATCATCTACAAATGTGGCTGTTAATCGATGAGTCTTTTCAGAAGTGAAATCATTCATAGGCAATATGATCAGCTCCGAGCCAATAATATTATATGCTTTTATTTCTTCATTGTTTGCAGATAGTACAAGGGTTCGCAATGGTTTGTCTGATCTGACATGAATTTGATTTCTCCACTCCAAATACTTAATGCTAAATTCGAAAGAAGCTCTATCGTCTTCGATATATTCAATTGTGACTTTCGGTGACTCAGTTTCCGTTGCCTGACTATGTACAGAGGAAAGACCGATGAGGACTAAGGCTGTAATAAGGGCAATTTTTAGTATGGTAGATTTAGCTGGCATGTGGATCAATGTTATTGGGAGTCTAATGCAAGATTCGTACCATGGAGGACGGGAATTGGTTTATGGTCTATGGTATGCGGTATATGGTTTGGTGCAAGACGATGCCTAGTATAGGTTGACGGTATATACTAAATACCGTTCGTCGCGACTTGTAGTCGCGATGCAATATGCTTGTATAGAATCAATACCTCCTAAAATTAACTATGCACCTTATCTTCATGACCATTCATCCCCTTTATCGAGCACGGAGAAATTTCCATAAGGTCGATTAGAAGGAAATGGCTAAGAATCCTGTAAATCCTAAAATCTTGATAATCCTGATTCTGACAAAAGAGGAAGTGAGGAGAATGGGTGACAAGCGTTGGAATCGCGACTACAAGTCGAGAGGAGCGGATTGAAGTCCAATATGAGAATGATGACCCTAACGGTTGTATTTAGTGCCCATCAAGACTAAATGACATTTTAAAACACCTGCAAATTAATTTACTTTGAATGTTTAATTCTTGAAAGTCATTTTTCATTTACATTTATTCTATGTAGAACAATTCATAGACAATGAAAAATCATAATACTTCCAAAATCATCCAATTATTAGTCTTGTCCTTTTTTCTAATCAAGTGTACTGAGGATATACCTGTGGTTATAGAAGAACCAACTATTAACTTCCCAGAAACGACAGAACAAGTGTCAGTCAGTATTCTAGGAAGTGTAGAGGACGTAGAAGGCCTCCCTCTTAGGGACGCTATTGTTACCTGTCTTAACTGTAATCCCATCCAAGAAATTACGACTGACGAGAAAGGAGATTTTAGCTTTTTCAATGTTGATGCCAAAGGTAATTCTGCTTACCTATCTGTGAAGTCACCTGGCAAATATGATGGCTATCGACGAATGGGATTAGTAGCAGGCAGAAATAATTATACAAGAATCCAGCTTAGAGATAAGTTGTCTATTGGTAGCCTAAGCGCCATGCAAGGCGGTGAGCTCAGTCATGATAGTGGTGCTCGTATCTCATTACCGGCTGGTGGCATCGTGCAGGCAGATGATTCTTTCTATTCTGGAGAATATGAAATCTATATGTCTTGGATAGATCCTATAGGTGATGACCTCAATATGACTATGATGGGTGATCTCAGTGCGATAAATGCAGAGAATAATCTTGTAGGTTTATCTACGTTTGGTATGCTGCAAGTGGAATTAGAGGCTCCTGATGGGTCTTCGCTCAATATTGACAATGAGAGCAATGCAATTCTGGAGTTTCCTATACCGTCTAGTCTGAAAGACAGCGCTCCTAGCACCATTTCTTTATGGTCTTATAATGAAGTTGAAGGCTACTGGATAGAGGAGGGTAGCGCCCAACTGGAAGGTGATAGGTATGTAGGTGAGGTGTCTCACTTTAGTACTTGGAATGTTGATGTAAAAATAGACCCTGTGGACATCTGTGGTAGCATTAGTGTTGGAACATTAGACAATCAAATTGATCTTTCTTTTTATCAAATTAAATTAAGCGGAGACTCTTTTCAAGGAGTAGGTGGATGGTTGTGCGATGATGGTTCATTCAGATTTAGAAATGTCCCTAGTAGTGAGGTGCTGACATTAGATATATTTGACCTTTGTGAACATCTAGTGGAAAGCATTGAAATAGGTCCATATGAATCGGAAAAAGTAGAATTAGATCCCATTATTGTTGATCCAGAAAATCCAATCACCTATGTAATGGTCACAGGAATGGCTGTGGATTGTGACAACTTACCTCTGACTCAGGGGATAGTATCTTTTGATTTGGAGTTCGATACTTACATATTCCCAATTGCATCTGATGGCAGTTTTGAGGCAATATTGACGACCTGTGGGGAGTTCGAAACACATGTGCAAGTTGTCAATACTTTAGATTTTTCTGCTTCTGTCCCAATAGCTTTGTCACTAGTAAGTCAAGATCTCAATCTAGGAACTATACAACCCTGCGGTGAGACCCCAGAAGAATATTTTTATTTTAAATGTGAACATTCGAATCGTACTTTAGAACCATTTGTAACTGAACCAATTTCTTATAGGTTAGACAGTCTTTCAAATGAATACTTGATTACAGTAGAGGTCAGTGATAGCTCATTTCACGTAACTGCCTCATTCGCAGATGTGCCAGAAAGGAACACAGCGCAAAGAGGACCGTTAACAATCTGGCAAACGATTTCACCTTTAAGTATAAATGTCAATTTTGAGTTTATAGCTCTTGGACCTGAAATTTCACCAGGCGTATTTGAATATATAGAAGGTCGCTTTGAAGGTGGTGATGTGAATGCTATTATCAATGGTTCGTTTCGAGTAAAACCTGAATGACTTTCTACAGCCGTTGTCGAGACCTGTAGTAACTTGTAGTCTCTATCACCGTTCGTCGCGACTTGTAGTCGCGATGCATTATGCTTGCATAGAATCAATACCGACTAAATTTACTATGCGCCTTATCTTCATGTACCTTCATCTCCTTTAACGAGCACGGAGAAATCTCCACAAGGTCGATTTGTAAAGGTTTTCTAAAATGGAGGAATCATAATCTTTGTTCATCTAATAATCCTAAAAATCTTAATCAAGACAAAAAGCATGAGCAGGAAGGGCTCCCTCCCATCCTAAACTGTGAGGTTCCTTCACTACAAAGCAAGGTTTACTTGCTTTGATTCTGATGAATCAGAAACGTTTTTGCCACCC
>CAZPUF010000040.1:9062-18204 GCA_964589705.1 uncultured Saprospiraceae bacterium
TTTTTGCCACCCATCCTCAACTGATGTTGAGGTTCCTTCACTTCAAAGCAAGGTTTACTTGCTTTGATTCTGATGATTCAGAAACGTTCAGTCATCAACAAACTTATAGCCCACACCCCTTACGGAAAGTATATGCTTAGGGTTTTTGATATCTGTTTCGAAACGCTTTCTTAGATTGGATATAAAATTATCTATGGTACGTGTAGATGGAAAGACATTATATCCCCATACATTTTTTAGAAGGTCTTGTCTAGAAACGACTTGACCTTTCTTACTGATGAGGAACTTCATGATGAGGCATTCCTTAGAACTTAGTTCGAATGTTTCCTGTCCATTCGTAGCTGCAAAAGTGCTGAAGTTGATTTTATTATTACCGAATTCGTAGGCTTCTATCTCTGTGGCAGTATGAGGTTGGATACGAGACAGTAATTTCTGCATTCGGATAAGCAACTCCTCCATTTCGAAAGGCTTGACTAGGTAATCATCGGCACCTTCTTTGAGCCCTTGTATCCTGTCTGATGACGTATCTTTAGCAGAAGTGATAATCACAGGGAGGTCAGAATGTTGTAATCTTATTTTAGAGAGGACATCCATTCCTGATATTTTAGGTAACATCAAATCTAGAATGACTATGTCATAATGCGCACTACTAATCTTTTCCAATGCCTCGGCCCCGTCCACAGCCAAGTCAGTTGTATAGCCTTCCAAATCAAGATTCATCTGGATCAGCTGGCTTAATGTTTTTTCGTCTTCTACTATTAGTACATTCATACTGGCAAAATTATACTGAAGATTGATCCTTCAGGTCTGTTGTCCTCTACTGAAATGTGACCATCGTGTGCAGCAACAACAGACTGGACTATCCATAATCCAAGTCCAGTTCCTTTTGTCTCACGGGTATCTTCATGTCCTATCCGATAAAATTTTTTCCAGACCTGTGTCTTCTCATCATCATTGATACCTATGCCTTGGTCAGCAACTCTGATAATTAATTGCTGATTATCTCTTGTGAGGCTAAAGGTGACTCTAGGTGTATCTTTTGAGTATTTGATAGCATTGCTTAGCAAATTGTCCAGCACCTTTGTAAAGGCTTCTCTGTCTATATGATGATATAGATTTTCAGCATCTTGAAGATGTAATTCAGCGTCAGGATAGCGGCGCCTATAACTGTTGATTTTGTCTTGGACAAATTCATTGAGATCAGTCTCTTGAAAATTGTAAGTGTATTGACCTTCGATCTGAGCGGCGGTAAGGAGGTTATTAACTTGCTGCTCTAATCTCAGCACTTCAGCATGTTCGGTATCAAGTAGGGATTGCCGTTGGATCGGTTTAATATCATTCCTTCTTAGTGTTTTATTGATGAGTTTGATACTAGCGATTGGTGTCTTTAATTCGTGGGTGACTGATAGCAAGAAATCATTCATGCGTCCATTGAATGAAAGTTCTTTTTTGAAGGCTCTAAAAATGAGAAACAGTCCCAGCAATATTGATATGCCAAAAACTAATCCTTCACTGATAATCATTTGTCGTTGTTTGTTATAATCAGCTAACACCTCATCAGAATGCAGAGACTGGTCATAAGTAACGAGTTCACTCCTGAGTTGATGCGTTTCTTCGTTTTTTTTATATAGCAATATGGCCCACCAAGCAAATGCTGCGATGAGGTAACACATCACAAAAGCATGTAGAAAAAGATATTTCTTTTTGAGATTTATCATTTACCAATTACCTCATCCAACACTGAGCAGATAGTAATCGCCGCTGATTTTAAATCCTTACGCTTGTGTGCGCTGGACACAAAACCAACTTCATATCCCGATGGACCTAGATAGATGCCTTTATTAAGTAAGCTTGCATGCATCTTTTTAAATAGTTCCATGCTGCTTGCATCTATTTCGTCGGATGCTTTGATACGATTGTTAGAAAAGGCGAACCAAAAAATAGATCCAATATGTTGTATTCTGAATTTGTATTTATTCTTTTTGACATGCTTCATGATAAGATCCACGAAATAGGCTGTTCTCTTTTCTTGGTCTGCGTAGAAGTTCTTTTTAAGTAATTTTTCCAGCATTGCTATACCCGCAGATAAGGCTATCGGATTGGCAGAAAGCGTACCTGCCTGATATACATTACCTTCAGGTGCGACGTGCTTCATGATTTTTCGCTTTCCACCAAAGGCACCTACAGGCATCCCACCTCCAATGATTTTACCATAAGTCATCAAATCAGGTTGAATTTTGTAATAGCCAGCTGCACCTTCAAAACCCACTCTGAATCCTGATATCACCTCATCGAATATCAGTAGGATCTTATACTTATCACATAATTTTCTGAGCGCCTTGAGATAGGTCTTATCCTGAAGGAGTAGACCGTTGTTAGCAGGTACAGGCTCTATGATAACTGCCGCAATATCCTTTTGGCTCTTCATCAGCTTTTCCACCTTACTAATATCTGCCAATGGAAGTACTAAGGTCTCCTTGGCCAAGCTCTCTGGAATTCCTGCCGAACTAGATACACCAAAGGTGGCTAATCCTGAACCCGCTTTGACAAGAAGAGAATCGACATGTCCATGATAACACCCATCAAATTTGATGATCTTATTCTTTCCTGTATACCCTCTGGCTAGCCTTATGGCTGACATCACCGCTTCTGTACCACTACTCACAAATCGAATATTCTGCAAATACTTATGATTATCCAGAATCAGTTTGCCAATCTTATTGCCTGAGGGTGAAGGCGTTCCAAAGGAAGTCCCATTTTTAAGTGCCTTCTCAATATTTTTGCGGACATAGCTATTATTATGACCAAGAATCAATGGACCCCAGCTGCAGCAAAAATCAAGAAAAACATTGCCATCCACATCGGTAATATGACAGCCATCTCCTTTAGTTATAAAGAGAGGAGAGCCACTGACTGATTTGAATGCTCTGACTGGCGAGTGCACACCACCTGGAAACATTTTCTTTGCCTCCGCATATAACTGATTACTTTTTTTTCTATTGAGCTTCATCCTTTTAAGTTATGAGAACACGAAAATCTCAATTTGAGAATTAACATTATGAGATAAAACTGATTTTCTTTATAATCTGATCACTTATTTCCAGCATATTTATCGATTTGACCTGATTCCTGGCAAAATGTAGATCGTCAAATCCCACTAACAATTCTATTAAGAAGGGATTGTAAATTACTTCATTAACTTTACACTAGTACAAACTGTCGTCCGTGAAAATTAACTTTTCGAAAGCTATTGATGCTGTTTTAGATCAAAGAGATTCTGTGTATTTACCAAAAATAGGTACGATACAGTTGGAAAACCTACCATCCAAAATCTTAGATGATGAAACTGCGATTACTCCTCCTTCTGTTATTCTTAGTCACTATAATGCCACCACAAAGAATAAGGCGCTGAAGAAGTACTTAAAAAAGAAGTATGATATATCAAAGGAGAAAGCAGATGAAGCGATCAAAGGCTTCTCAGATAAGCTTATCAAAACTATTGATAAGCATGGTAAAGTAGAGATAGACAAACTGATGACTATCAAAAAGAGGGGCAAGAAGTATCAGGTCAAAGCCAAGAAAAGTTATCTGTATAGGTATTATGATCAACTACCGATAGTAAAACTCGATAAGATCAAGAAGAAAGACCGCAAAAGTGTATCCGAGGAAGCCAAGGAAGTTATAAGCGTTAAACCAACTCCAGAAAAATCAGCACCTACTGAAACTACCATTAAGAAGGCCGTCGATAATATAATAGAGAAAGGGCAAAAGTCAGCATCATCAGGTTCAGATATGAAAAAGGTGGCTGCTACTACAGCAGCAACTGGACTCGTTGCTAAGAAGGCAGTGGTAAAACAGGATAATTCACCTGCAATAAAGACTAAGGTCGGTGCATCAAAAAATGACATTAAGAAGGTCGTTAACCCGGTAGAAAAAAAAGCAATCACACCACCACCAGCCGCTAAGGCGATACCACCCTCAACAAAGGCTACGCCACCTCCTGCAAAGGCTACACCACCTTCAACAAAGGCTACACCACCTTCACCAGCTAAGTCAAATGTCACTTACATGAAGCCCAACCTTGCTTTTCCAGCAACAAAGGCAAAGACTCCAACTTCAAGTGCACCACCGGCTTCAGTTGCAGCCTCCAAGAAATCAGAACCGATGAGTCTCAATGAAAAGTTGAAACAGCAACAACAGACGGTGTCGAATACTAAGCCTACAAATACACCAGCAACTGCCCCTTCACGAAGTATAAGTCAAAGCACTCTCTCTGCGAAAGATGCCAAGCCAATTAATAAATTAGAGTATACCGCAGTCCCCCCTAGTGATGAAGGCTTTGGATGCTTAGGACCAGCCATGGCTTTAATGGCTCTACTTTTGTTATTTGCTCTCGTCTACTTTGGATGTAATAAGCTCAAAAAGATAAGTAAGACTCAGGCTAACAAAATCACTACTGAGACCAATGTCAGTCCATCTACTGACGACAATGATAATACAGCTAGTATTACCAAGGAGAACGATGATGCTGTTATAGAAGAAGACAACTCATCCACAACGGAGGAGAGACCATCAGAGTGCATAATTATTACAGGATCTTATTCCAATTATGAAAATGTCTCGCGAATGGAAGACTTACTGGCAAGAAATGGCTATCAGGTCTATATCGCAGAGAATGGACCTTATACGAGGGTAGGATTTACCTATGACTGCTCTAATGTGGATTTGGCAGACTACCTCAATAATATCAGACGTCAGATTGAGCCAAAGGCTTGGTACCTAGTGCCTGAGTTGTATGTGGATTACGAATATTAATTACAACCTAAATCTTCTCTTGAACGAGGGTCATTATTAGGAAAGCAATTGCCAGATTTTAGCGCTGTAGGTTTGTAACGTATCAAGTCTGGATCTCTTAGACTCTTTTCAAGGAAGAGCTGCAATTGAGCTTTCTCCTCTACTGTCAAATTAAGAGGTACAAACTTTTCTGAAAGCTGTTGCTGAGGGATACGATCATTTTCGGTCTCTGCCATATCCTTATACTCTATCAAATCACTTAATTCTCTCGCGCTTGATCCATGGAAGTAAAATGGCGCATCACCTACATTGTATACCTGAGGTACTTTAAATCTATAATTGTCCATTGGATCACCAGTAAATGATCCTCTACCCAGATTTCTATCTTGAACTTCAGCATCTGTAGTCTTATAGAATGATCTGTCACTTATATCTTTGACTCCCAATGCGTGAAATTCTTGTGAGCCAAGATTTTCATTGAAGTGGCAATTTGAACAGTTGGCTTTACCAAAGAATAATATGCCACCCAGTTTTTCTTCTCTTGACAAGGCATCCCTGTCTCCTTTCAGCCAGTTTTGAAATGGGGCTCTATTCGAAAGCAATGTTCTTATGTAAGCAGATATGGCTAAAGATCCTCCATGATTGCTATATCTGTCTGCTTCACTGAGTTCTGGAAATGAAGCGTCAAATAGTTCTGTATACCCAAATTCATCTATTAACTCCTTAGTAATATGAATTCGATGTGTTTCTAATCCTTCAAAATTTTGAGTTTCTATAGAGGCAAACCCATCACCATTATGTATGGTGCCATCTCGCTCTTTCCAAAAAGCTTCTGTTCCTTCATTCGGTCCAGTATCGCCGAATCGGCCATTCCAAGTTGTATTCTGGACAAAAGCCACATTTAAGAGACTAAGTGGCCTGGCTGCTTGCACGTCCAGTTCATTATGTTGATAGTCTGGGCTACTTCTGCGATCTTCACCATTAATACCAAATCCAACACCGCCATCTGCAATACCTTGGAAATTGCCTGATTTAAAACCTGCCTCAGGCACATGACAACTTGCACAAGAATAAGTGCCCATGCCTGATGCATAGGTAGCATTAGTTGCAAATCCAGTCTCGAAAAATAGGAACTTACCCAGTTCTACCTTTTCTGGTGTTAATGGATTATTTTCTAAATCTTGAGGGATGTTGGCGAGGTCAGACTCATCAGGAAGTATATAGAAATCTAAGCCCTGGTCATCAGGCGCAGACCTGGAGATAAGACTCTCCAATTCTAAATCCATGTTTATTAAATCTGGCATTCGATCTTGAGTACACGAGTATACACATAGAGCGACCACAGAAAATATTAAAATTTTTCTCATTCTTGTCTGGATAACGAATTGCAAATGTAACAAATTATTATAAATCGAACAAATTACATTATAAAAATTACTAATTTATAAATGATTGATTATCAGTAATTTATTCTTTGAAATATATCGATCAAGTACCATAAACTCAGCGTGTAACGGTTTTGAAAAACCAGACAATATTAGTCTGAGCTTAAGTACTGTGATCAAGATGCTTTACTACAGTAATCGTATAAGTCTTGGAATCGCTGCATGATGAGGGAAATTATTTGATATTTGAATATTATTTAATATGATATATAACTGAATATATGGATACAACACTTTTGATACTCGCAGCTGGCATGGGAAGCAGATATGGTGGCTTGAAGCAAATGGATGGCTTCGGACCAAATGGAGAGACCATTATGGATTATTCAATTTATGATGCAATCAATGCTGGTTTTACGAAGGTGGTATTTGTAATCCGAGGTTATTTTAAGGAGGACTTTGAAGCCTTCTTCAGAAAGAAATTGGAGGGCAGAATCAAGATGGAGTTTGTTACCCAAGAGTTATATGACATTCCTTCTGGATCTAGATATATAGCTTACAGAGAGAAGCCATGGGGGACTGCTCATGCTGTTCTGCGAGGCAAGGATGTAATCAATGGTCCTTTCGCGGTAATTAATGCAGATGATTATTATGGTGTAGAGGCATACAGTACACTTGTCAAATTTTTCAAGACCAATAAGACCAAGGATACCTATGCTGTAGTGGCATACCAACTTAAAAATACTTTGTCTGACCATGGTACCGTGAATAGAGGGATATGTAAAAGTGACAAGAGAGGTAACCTGACTGAAGTTGTTGAAACTTTAAAAATATCTAAGAATAAAGATGGCTCAGGTTCTTATGAAACTTCATCAGGGAGAGAGACATTACCAGCCAACTCCTTAGTATCTATGAATATGTTCGGCTTCTTACCTAGCTACTTCACAAAGACTGAAAAACAGTTTAAAACATTTCTAAAGAAACAAGGGCTGGAAATGAAATCAGAATTTTTCATTCCTTTTACATTGGATAATATGATCAATAACAAGACGGCGAAAGTGAAGGTCTTAACCTCACCATCAAAGTGGTTTGGTGTAACCTATAAGGAAGACAAACCTAAGGTTGTAAAAGCTATCAAGAAATTGATAAAAGATGGGGTATACCCTAAGAAACTCTGGTCTTAATCACCTTGCTATTGACAATTCAAGTAAGCCTTTGATGCTTCATCATTATTAGGAAAGCAGTAGCCTGATTTGACAAATTCTGGCAGATATCTGGTCATGTCAGGATCTCTCAATGACTTTCTGATAAATGTGACTAATTCTGATTTCTCTTGCTCACTTAATCCAAGAGGGGAGAACTTACCAGACATATTTTCATCAGGTACTCTATTGTTCTCTTTTAGAGCATGGTCTTTATAGTCGATGACTTCTTCTAATGTCTTAGCACTGGACCCATGAAAGAAAAATTCAGCGTCACCAATATTGTAGATGCCAGGCACTTTGTATTTGTATAGATCTTCTTCGAGTCCTGTAAATCCACCTCTTCCAAGATTTCTTCGAGCCAAAGGATTGTTTGCTTTTACAGATTCAGGATGCATATCCATATCATTGACACCAAGAGCATGAAATTCTAATGAGCCAAGATTTTGATTATAGTGACATCTATTACAATTAGCTTTTCCAAAGAATAGGATAGCACCTCTTTTTTCCTCGGTAGACATTGCATTTCGGTCTCCTCTGAGCCAGTCTTGGAATGGCGCTCTGTCTGATATTACTGACCTTAAGTATGCAGAGATTGCCAGAGATCCTGTAATCTTACTATATCTATTGGCAGATGTATATTCAGGAAAGGCCTTATCAAAAAGTTCTCTGTATCCGAGGCTATCTATATGGCTTTCAGTAAAGTCCATTCTATGGGTAGTAACGCCTTGTATGTTCTGTGTTTCCAGACCATCATATCCTAGGTAATTTCTTCTGGTACTGATATTATCTGCCCAAACATCTTCTGTACCAACATTGATTCCACCTGCACCGAACTGACCATTCCAGGCTGTGTTTTTGACAAAGGCCACATTGATTAGACTGAGTGGTCTAGCTTCCTGTACATCCAATTCTTGCTCGTCATAGTCGGGATTCATCTGTCTTTCATAGGCATAGCCCATTGCACCATCAGCAATGCCTTGTACATTATCTGGTCTAAATCCTTTTTCCGGAATGTGGCAAGTGGCACATGAGTAAGTACCAATGTTTGAATTATGTACAGCATCTACTGCAAATGCAGGTTCGAAGAATAGAAATTTTCCTAATTCTATCTTTTGAGTAGTCAATCTATTCTTGGGATCTTGAGGAATCTCTCTCAGATTACTTCCATCTGGAAGTATATAGAAATCAGATTCTCCAGTAGGAGAATATTGTTTTATTGAGCTATCTAACCTATAATCTAACTCAGCAGATAGATCTACCGAATCTTCGGTACAACCAATCAATACTGTGATGATACACAGGCCTATAACAATCCTTATGTTTGCATTAATCTTTATCATTCTGGAATAAATGGTAACTAACAATAAGGGCATTATTGCAATAGAGCAAAGTCAAACTTTATGCCAAACAGATGACTATCTTTGATAATATGTATTCATCTAAGATTAAATGAGATGGGAAGAAACCTTATTATAATTGGGGCAGTGATTATTATTATTGGTCTTGTGTATCAGTATTATCCTAAGGCGTTGACATGGTTTGGTAAGCTGCCAGGAGATGTGAGGATTGAGCGACCTAACACGCGAATTTTTTTTCCAATAACCTCCTTAGTTGTGGTCTCACTCCTTTTCAATCTGGTCTTGTATATAGTTAGGAAATCCTGAGTAGGGTGTGCAAAAAAAAAAGGAAGCTTCCCAGGTGGAAAGCTTCTCATTATCGAACCAGTATGAAAAAACTACTCTTTACAACCTTGAGACG
>CAZPUF010000041.1:0-18150 GCA_964589705.1 uncultured Saprospiraceae bacterium
TTTTAGTATTTGTTGTAAGTCGTAGAAGGAATCTATAAAATTGGCTACTGTTTGGCTAGCACCTATTGATGTCATGACAAGCTCAAAGGTCATTATAGCGCCTCATTTTTGTTATTCGTGAATATTTACACCATCACTATAACATCTTCTTGCATTTAGCGTTACTATATAGTATTCCTACCTGAGAGAGCCGCTTTCAATTCAATTTGTTCACTTACTCGAATAACTAAAGATTAGCATGAAACACCTAATTCTAATATTTCCTCTTTTATTTGTAATGAATGCAATATCAGCACAGTTGGCAGATGCCTCAGATGATTATGTTATGGAGAGGGTCAAATATCTCAAGTCTGAATTTTCTCTGGACGAGGCGACTACGACGCTATTGACTAAGAAGCTGTATCGAATTAAGCCAGAGCACTCAGAAGCAGATTGGCACAAGACCAGAAAGGCTTATGAGCAGGTATTATATGAGGTGTTGGATTTGAATTCATTAAGAAGACTTGCTAATAATTTAGAGATAGAGGTGCATTGTTTTGCACCAGAGGAAGTAGAAATAAAGCTGGCCGGCCATGAAGAATCAGAAGCTGCTCATCAGATGTTCCTTTCGCCAAATCCAGCTAAGGATTATACAAGAATTAACTATGATGTAGGCCATGACAGCCATATATCCATTGTATTGATGGATGACCTTGGTCAGCATATAAGAACCCTGGTTGATAGATATCATAAAGAAGGAAGTTATGAGCATATGATGGAGACATTTGGTATCCAGAGTAATTTATATCTAGTTGTACTAAGAGATGGTAAGGTAGCTATCAGTAAGAAGTTAGTCGTACAAAAGTAGAAATGCAGACAGATAGACCATATAAGCCCATTGCTTGTGACTATGTGGACTACATAGAGCATTTAGCCACATTAAGGCAGCAATCAGACATCGTCTATAGAGCTGGAGAAGAAGAGCTCACCAGTAAGGACGAAAGAATTAAGACTTGGGAGACCAGGGCAGGTGTAGAGTATCTGATTACCAGAAATGGCCTCGAGATTCGATTAGATGATATTATATCAATTAATGGTAAGTCTCCTGATGGTGCTTGCGAGATTTAGTCCTTATCAGATTAGGTAGACTCGGACTTTTTTCTTCTTAAGTCGGGTATTATTGAGTTTCGAAATCGCAGACTTTGCTTTCGAGGTTTTTATACCCACAAAGGCGCAGTCTTGTTTCAATTCAATTATGCCCAGCTCTTCATTTTTTAGTTCTCCTTGTTTGAAAAAGAATCCAGCTAAATCGCCTTTGGATATTTTATCTTTTCTACCTCCTGATATAAAGAGGGTAGACCAGTCGGTTTGAGGTGGTCTGCTTTCATTTGTAAGGATCTCTTCTTCAGGATTATCAATGAATTCTGGTAGCTCGTCTTCCGCCCACTTAAGCAGATAGGCGGTTCCTTCCAGATGCATTCTTGCTGTACGTCCATTTCTGTGCACCCATTCTTCTTCTCTTAGTGGCAAGTGATAGTGTAAGATGTAATCCAACGCAGGAATATCAAGACCCCTTGCCGCCAGATCAGTTGCTAGTATCACCCTATAGGTGCCATTTCTGAATTTGATAAGTGCCCTTTCTCTGTCCTTTTGTTCCAATCCACCATAGAAGCTTCCATGTGGAATACCCTCCTCACTTAGCCGCTCACTAACCCTTCTTATAGAATCTTTATAGTTGCAGAATACTATCCCAATTTTCTGACCGAGGTGGGAGAGGGCAGAGACCAAGGTGTTCAGCTTATCCTTCTCTGGTGAGCTTATCATCTTGACAGTCAATTTTGGTTTGGCGTTGCCAAGGTGATTTAGTTCAACGGGTTCACGTAACTTGACAAAGGCAGGGATTTCTACATTATGTGTAGCAGATGTAAGCACTTTTGTTTGACAGTCTCTCAGCTCCTTTAATATAAATTTCAATTCCTTCTCAAATCCTATTTCCAGTGACTTGTCAAACTCATCCAGCACTAAGGCCTTAGTATGTTCTATTGTAAAGGTTTCTCTTCTGAGGTGGTCTGCAACCCGCCCTGGTGTCCCAATAAGGATAGCAGGCTTGTGCTTGATATGTATTCTATCTTTAGAAAAGAATTGTCCGCCGTAAACAGCATTTATTTTATAACCCGATCCCATATCTCTGGCGACTTGCTCGATCTGAAGAGCTAGTTCTCTAGTCGGGCATAGAATCATCAGTTGTACTTCATCTAGCTCTGGGTCTAACTTGTCTAGCAAGGGTAAGAGAAAGGCCAGGGTCTTCCCTGTGCCTGTAGGAGATAGAAGTATCACTTCATCATTATGCGCAATCGCATGGTGGGCATCCAACTGCATCTCATTGAGTTGAGCGATGCCAAGTTTATCGAGTATGTCTGACTGTGATTTGATGGGGCGAAGATAGGTAAAAGAAGGGGAGGATGTTGGCTTTCGATTTTCGAGGATTTTATTCGATTATTGGCGAACTATTATTTTGGCATCGATACTAGATCTCTCGACGAGCGGGTAGTTGTAGTTTTAGGTTATAGAGTTAAACTAAACTTTAATACTTCTCTCAATCCTACCTGATTAAAATCATCCAAACTATTGCTATCTATAAAACCGATCCTAGGGTAGCCTCCTGTGGTTTGTCCATCTTGTAAGACTACTATCGGTTGGCCAGAAGGTGGGAGTTGTATGTGACCAGGAAGAACAGGTACACTGTCCTTTAATATGTTTTTGGAAGTAAGTTTTGGTCCTGTGAGTCGAGCACCCATGCGATTACTGTCAACGGATTTTGCCCAATTTGTTGACGTTAATATTTTCATCGATTCTTCTGCAAGGAAATGAAATTCTGGTCCTTTTGCTATTAGGATATCAGAAGAAAAAATGCGCTGCTTTGTAAGGGATTCTGCAAGGCTATTGGTGTTATCCCATTTAAGTATATCTCCTGATTGAAAAATTTGACCTTTCTGATGTCCAAGTTTCGCAGGTGGGTAGACACTGCATGAATTATAGGAATAAGTAGTTTCTATTTCACCTCGTATCGCGATAAAGGCATACAGATATTTTGTTGTAAAACTGGAGCTGAGCATGCTGTTGGCTTTAATCTCAATGGCTGTATTCATTGTGATTGATTTGCCATCTACCTTCCAGTCCATCTGACTTCCTGTAATAGCAATAGTTGTGTTGTCTTGGAATTGTATGCTAGGTCCTTTAAGGCAGCATTCTATAACGGGATGTCCATTTGGATTTCCAACCAGTGAATTAGCCAAGTCTGCTGATCTAGAATCCATGACTCCAGAAGGAGGAATTGCATAATAAGCCATGCCAACTCGTCCTTTATCTTGCAAGGAAGTATAGAGTCCTGGCTTAATGATTTTACAACTAGGCATTGATTTTATTGTAGGTTGTGAGAGTGAGGTTTTTGGATTTTAGGTCATTGAAATAACTTTGATTAATTGCGGTAAATTTAATTCTTGTACCTACTTGCAAATTGTTGATCACATCATTTATTTCTATGATGATAGGCGTATGTGCCAATACATGCCAACCGCCTGGACTTGGTCTATTGTAGATTCCTAGATAGGACCCTCCTATTGCTATTGATCCTGCTTCAACTCTCTTAGCAGGTATACTTTTGCGTGGCATATGAAAATCAGTGTTCAACCCTTTTAAATAGAAGAATCCAGGCATAAACCCAAACATGCCTATCCTAAATGCTGTATTTTCAATCAATCTGCTGATATCGTCAATACTTTTTATGTGTCGAGCCATTGCGGATTTACTGTATGTGTCTAGCACTTTTGTGATATCATCAGAGTCATTTACGATAAATGGGATGTAAAATATTTTTGAGTTGTTTTCTTTTGTTTCAAGATTTATTTGACTGACTTGATTGAGATTTATAGGGTTGTAATTATCATTAAGGATGAGGCAAATTTCTTTTTCTGAAGCTATCACATCTTTACACCAACTAAGTTGACTATTATATATATGTGTTGCAAGATGTGTTAATTCTATATGACCATCTTCCTTGGTAAGTAGCAGATGATTAGCATACCGCTCGGCCCTAATAATGGTTTTATCTACATGCAGCAATACGGACCTCATTGACGCTAAGATGTTGGTGAATAAATCGAGCATTTTCGGTGGCGTTTGGATGATCACCGTGTATGCATATAGTCTCAAGAAGAGCTTGGTGAGTAATGCCTTTACTGTCAAGAATTTTGGATTGAATATACGAGTCCAATTTTTTGGCCATAGTCAGCGTATCTGAAATCACAGCTCCTGGTTGCGACCTTGAGACAAGAGCTGTTTTGTGTTCGTATGCCCTATCAATAAAAACTTCTCCTTTGACAGGTAGGTCTAGCGTTAATCCTGCGATAGTTGCTTTAGAATCAGCAAGTAGATAGACCATTATGTCACCATATTTTTGTTGCCAGTGAGATAGAATTCCAAGACTAAAATCACTGTCTGCCGCCATATCATTATACAGAGCGCCATGAGGCTTGATATGATGCACTATTACATCAAGATCTGCACATAGCTTATAGAATAAATCTAATTGCTCATCCATGCTGCTAAGTAGCTCATTTGGAGCCATATTCATAGATAGTCTACCGAAATTTTCACGGTCTGGATATGATGGATGTGCACCTACTGCTACTTTGTGTTTTTTAGCGAGTTTGATAGTTTGTATGATTGAGTCTTTATCACCCACATGACCGCCACAGGCGATGTTACAAGAACTCAAGTATGGCATGATGGATTCATCATTGAATCCTTCTCCTACGTCGGCATTGATATCTATATGGGCAAGCCTAATTTGATTGGATTTAGAATATTTGAAATAATTTATTAAGGGACCTTAAACTTAAGCAAACTGTAATCACAACTATACTGATGCTAAGCCAATTATGTATTGATTTGTTTCTATATGATCCTACAATTTCAGGTATATTACATAGATAGATAAGGAAAGCTGCAATTAATGGCAATAAGATAGCATTGGTAATCTGAGCAAATTTGATAATCAGAATTGGCTTAGTCCCAATCATTGTGACCGCCACTCCTATTACGAGGATTATTATCCATATCAATCTGAATTTCCAAGACCGCTCATTGTCGGTCCATCCTAGTAGCCCACGTGCCGTATATGCCGCCGCTAGGGGTGCAGTCAGTGCACTACTAAGACCAGCAGCCATCAAGCCAATACCCATCAGATATTTTGCCATGCTACCAAATATTGGTTCTAATTGAACCGCTAGATCTTTGGCTGTTTCAATGGTGTCCAACTCCCCTCTCGTTGCAGCTGCAGTAACGATAATCATCATGGAGACCAGGCCTCCTAGAATAATAGAGATTGTATTCTCTGTCCTGATGTCACTTAGCTGGGCATCCTTGTTCCACTTTTTGGAAATAATAGATGAATGTAAAAACAAATTATATGGCACCACAGTAGTCCCTATAAGACCCAATACCAATAAGAAATCCACTTCTCCAAAACCTGGAACCATCCCTTTTATAATAGCACCAAAGTCGGGTTTGACAATAATTACAGTAGCCAGAAAACTGATACTCATAGTGATGACCAGCCATATTAATATCTTCTCTATTAGACCATAGTGTCCAAAGAACAATAGCCCAAATGCAATAGTGCCTAATATGATTGGCCATACTTGATGCTCTCCTATTAAAAGCTCCATCCCAAGGATACCACCAGATAGATTTCCTGCCTCATAAGCTGCATTGCCTATGACTATGGCTCCTAACACAAGCACTATTGAGAGCCCTTTTTCTACCCCACTTGGAAATTGCTTGGCAATGGCTTCACCAAGTCCTTGTCTAGTAATCCAGCCTAGTCTTGCTGCCATCTCTTGGAGGACAACTGTAGCGATGATGGAAAATATCATGGCCCATAGTAAGGTATAGCCAGAATTTACACCTGCCATAGTACAAGTCGTCACTGTCCCTGGACCTATAAATGCAGCAGCCACCAAGGTGCTTGGCCCAAAGTATTTGCTTAACGGCCCTTTCATTTATCCTGGCATTTAAATGCATACAAAGCAAATGAAGCCAACCAATGTTGTCCTGCGTAATCTCCATCTACTATGTTTTTGAGCGAATGTGCCATATGCGCATCCGCTATTTGCTGGCAATATTGATTTTCAGTTAATGTATATAGGCACCAAGCTCTAGAAAAATTAAGCCCATCTAGATGTACAAGTTTACCATCTGATCGGTCTCTAATCTTTCCAGGTGCTAACTTGGTTGATTGGTCAAACAATCCAGGTAAGAAGGCACTACTCCACTCAGAAAATGCTTGCTCCGGCATCACTTTACGCATAATGTCTAGTTCTTGTAAGCAAGGAGATAAAAAGTCATAACCACTTGGTTCCCAGTCTATTGGACAGCCTTTGTCTTTCTTGTAGAATCTCATGGCGCTCTTTTCTATAGTGTCTTTTAAAGCTTTATCTCCTACCATTACAGCATAATCATATGCAAAGCTTAACCCGAAAGCTGTATTGCTGTGTTCTCCTACTCTGATAGGATAGACGAGTTTGGGTAAGTAGGATTGGTAGCCATCTGAGATATACTTGGCCAGAGGTTGAAGATTACTATACCAGGCTTGAGCCTGTGGGTCATCCCAAGTATAGAGTTCTTCACAAAGTTTGAGCAACCAAGCCCAACCGTAGGTTCTCTCAAAAGTCTTGGTGTTTTTGTTGAGTGAAAAGTATTCGACCTCCTTAAGAATATTCTCGGCAGATAGATTCTCTTCTAACATCCTTCTTGCTTCCTTGGACTGGGATAGCTCCGGGAATTTTTTGAGCAGATATATTAATGACCAATGCCCGTGGACAGCGGAGTGCCAATCAAAGCATCCATAAAAAGCAGGGTGGTGCACGATAGGCATCTGTAAGTCTGACTCCTTGGCGATCACATGTCCAGGTTTGTAGGGTAGTGGTTGCTGTATGCAGGATAGGGGTAGGGAGGCAAGTCTTTCTGCTTCTGCTAAGTCTAACCTTATAGTACTGCTTATCATATTGGGATTTTCTGAAGTGTGTTGTGGACTTGGCGACTCGGAAGGGAAGCATTGACAGAGTAACAATGCCATTAAGCCCAACAGGGCTAAGTATTTCGTCTTCTTCATTCTCTCAATATATCACTTGTCTCACAGAATCAGTTTGCAAAACGCTGCTAATGAAGGATGATCACTTATTCCTTCAATCCCATAGTCCTCTGATATCGGAAGCTAATGGCTATTAATTGACTACATATTACGATTTGGTATAATGTTTGAAACTGTAGCAGTATGAATTACAAAAATATTGAATATGAAGTCTTCAAAATGTATAACAGGCTGAAAATCAATATTATATACATTAAGCATGATTTGCTTGTAAGTATTTGAGATTCATAAATACCATTTAGAAAATAAACATTTTAACGTAAGAACACAAAAAATTTCTAATCATGAAAAATTATTTAACCACTAGCTTCAAAGAAAGCCCCAAAGGAATACTCCTTCTGGTGTTTGCTTTGATTTGTTCTATGGGGATGGCCCAAACCGGGACGGTGACAGTAATATCACCGGCGATGGATACCTCCGTCTGCGTAGAACTAACAGACGAGGTCTGTCTGGATATTGAAGTGCAAGATGAGAATGGGACAGTGGTGTCTCCCTTATCATTGCAAAGCATATCTTGGTCAGGTCCGAATGGCTTTACTTCTGATGTAGCCTCTCCTTGTGTCGATGTCGATGATATGGACGTGGATGGCATTTACACAGTAATAGTCACTTTTAATAACGGTAGTACCGCAGAAGGAACAAGAGAGATTTCTGTTACTAACGTCTTTGACTTGGAATGTCCAGAGGACGATTTCATTTTCCCTGACTTGGACAACAACTGTGCTTTGTCCTATACCTTCCCAGGATTTACTATTGATGCGGTTAACTGTGTCACCTTATCTTATACATATTGTATCAATATGTTTGACGAAAGTGGTGCATTGGTTGCAGGTCCTGTAACAGGGGCAGTAGATAATCTGGCATTGGGTATGACTTATGCTGATGCAGACGAGTTGACAGCAATGGGTCTTAATTTTGAAGACTATAGTGTTGTTATTGACTTCAAGCAAACAGGAAGCAACGAAATAATCAGTCAATGTATATTTGAAGTGTCTGCTCTAGAAAGTAGAAATAATTTAACATGTAATGATAATGTCAATTTCACATTGACAGAAGATTGCGAAGGGTTGATAACACCAGATATGGTGTTAGAAGGCGATTTTTGCTTTGATATGTTCGACTTAGATGTTGTACATACAGAACTAGGTACTGAATTGAGTGGTACTGGTGAAGTAATGATCAGTGAGCCAGGCTTATACCAAGTTACAGTAACAGGTCTTTCAGGACTTAGTTGTTGGGGTACTATCCTTGCAGAAGATAAGTCAATCCCAGAATTAGAATGTCAAGATCCAGTGGATGTGTATTGTTCCCAGAATGCATTTTCTCCTGGCGCACAAATATGTGGGTATGGTAGATTTGAGAATACAGTTACTAATGTAGCTGCAGGTATGGATGTATCAGTGCCATTAAATCTAGTATCAGGGGCTCCAACAGGAACAGTAAAATCTGTGGTAATGAATATCTCAGGTGATATAGATATGATAAGAGATTTAGCATTTACACTTAGCTCTCCAAATGATGATGTATCAGTGGAGTTAGCGAACTTCGGTGATCCTGCATTGGCTGGCGCACCTATGTGTGATGAGCCTAACTTCTTTATCTGCCTTGCTGATGATCCGTCATTCAAACCATATGCAAGTTTCTTTGATGTTGACCAATGTAGAAGACAAGTAAATGCCTATATCGGAAGTTTCCAACCAGCTAGTCCATTCTCTGGATTTAATGGCGCGGATGCAAACGGTACTTGGAATCTTGAATTGACTTCTACATTAGGACTAGAGAATCTTAATGTCGAGCTCATCGTATTGACTAACGAAGGTTCGCTTGCTGCTACTGATGATATCATGCAAAATATGGGTTGTAGTTCTAGTGAAATTACAATGGATTTTGAAGATGAAGTAGTAAGTGATGATTGTGCAGGAGGTAACTGGTTGGTTGTAGATAGAACTTTTACAGTAATTAACATAACTACAGAAGTCTCTAATTCATGTACACAACGAATCAATTTCCTTCCTTGGACTTTAGATGATGTTATCTTCCCTAAGAGTATGGATGGTGTAGAAAGTGAGCTTATTGATTGTAGTGAGCTATTTGATGGACAAGGAAATTTAAATCCAAGTGTAGTTGACTCAGATGGAATTCCATTACCGTCATTCTCAGGTATGCCAACTGTACCATTCGGTGAAATGTGCGGAAACTTTGAGGTGACAATGGAGGACTTGGAATTTGATATCTGTGGAGAGTATTCTACGAAGATATTCAGAACATGGTCTATCTTGGATTGGTGTACTGGTGAATTCAGAGAGCAGAATCAGGTCATTAAAATAGAAGATACACAACCTCTTCAGATAACATGTGCTTCTGAAGCTAACGGAGGTATCCAATTGACTGATAGTGATGGTAATACAATCCTAGGAGATAATGGTCAGCCATTATTTTTCTTCCCAGGAAGCACAGATGCTAATCAATGTGCTGGATCATGGGATATTATTCCTCCATTATCTGTACAGAATTCATGTGATGATTTAGATTTTGATTTCACAGTAGAATTTTTGATAGCTGATTCTGAAGGTGCACCTCCAATTGATGGTGAGTATGTATCATTTGATCCAGAAACTGGAGCTAGAGTTATAGGAACATTAAATCCTACAAGAATAGAAAACTTACCTCTTGGGATCACATGGTTAAGATATTCTGTAGAGGATGAATGTGGCAACACAGGCGTATGTTTTACAGAAGTAGCTATAGTAGATGAAAGTAGCCCTACTCCAGTATGTATAGAGAATACAGTAGTAGCTGTAGGTGACGATGGAACTGCATTTTTGCCAGCTCCTTCTATAGATAACGGCTCATTCGATAACTGTGGAGTCGTCACAAGAGAGATTAGTAGATCAACTGATCCTGAGGAATTTAGAGATGTATTAGAGTACATGTGTGGCTGTACGATGAATGAAGAGAGTGTATACTTGAGAGTAACTGATGCTGCAGGTAATTCTAATATCTGTCAAGTGAGTGTCGAAATACAGAATAATACTGCACCACCACAATTATCAGGTGGACCTGCTAGCATGAATAGAAATTGTAATGCTGGAGCTTTTGATCTATTTTCTATATCAGAAGCAGGTAAGGGTACATTTAACTTAACAGCTAATTGTCCGAGGACAGTAGGGTTTTCTGTAGAAGCTACCTTTAATGGACAAGTGATAAGACCTGGTGATGTTTTTGAGCCAGGAGAATGTGGAGCAGGAAGTGCAACTATCAAATATGAAGTTACAGATGCCTGTGATAACATAGTAGGTAATGCATTTAATCAAGGTATTTCATTTACAAATGATTTTTCTGGATTTTCTGTTAACAGATTCCCACAAGATATCACTATAGATAATTGTACTGGAGGTACGCAACCTGAGGATCTTCCATTCAATTCAAGTGCTGATTTTATTCAGACAACTTCAAGTGGATGTGGAAGTGATGTTGCTATCACCTTCAGTGATGAAGTATTCCCTGACGTAGAAGGGGCATGCTATAAGATTTTAAGAACATGGACTGTAATTGATTGGTGTATCGTTAATGCTCCTGGTAACACAGTAGAGGATGGACGTGAAACTGGACGTCAAGTAATTAGAGTAAATGATTCTTCTGCACCTGTTATTACCAACCTGAGAGATGTTACTAGTAATGATCCAAGCTGTCAAACTTTATTGACCGAGGACGATGTTGATTTTGAAATTTCTGATAATTGTACTGCAGAGGAAGACATAGAGATGAACTTCCTTGTTGACGGAGTACCTACATCTAATATCTTCAACCAATTCTATAATAGTGGTACGACCATAACTATAGAGGTAGCAGATGATTGTGGTAACTCTAACACATTCAGCTTCAGAATATTCAATAATGATGAGTTGCCGCCAACCCCTTACTGTACAAGTCAAGTGGTAACGACGCTTAATCCTAGTGGAATAGCAGAAGTATGGGTGACTGATTATAGCCAAGGTGCTGATGACAATTGTGATCCTCAGGTGTCAGACTTCTTTATTAATGAGCTTGGACAGCGTACTCAAGTATTATCTTTTGACTGTGATGACATACCTAACGGTATTGAGACCCTGATACCTATTACAGTATACTTCGAAGATGATTCGGGTAATCAAAATACTTGTAATGTATCATTGATTCTACAGGATAACTCAGATGTTTGCGAAGATGGACCAGGGTCTAGAATAGCAGGATCTGTCGAGACTGATGATGCAAGAATGGTACAAGATGTACAGGTTGCACTGATGAATAATAACTCGATGATGGAGAACTCTATCACGCTTAATGATGGGTCATATGCCTTCTATAGCATACCAGTAAGTGGAAGTTATGAGGTAATACCTCAGAAGGATGACAATTATCATAATGGGGTGAATACAGTTGACCTTATATTAATCCAAAGACATATTCTTGGATTATCAAGCTTCGACTCACCATACAAAGTGATTGCAGCTGATAACGATAATGACGGTAGGTTTACAGGGGCTGACTTGGTAGAACTTAGAAAACTGATCTTAGGTGTGACATCAAGTTTCCCTAATGGACAACAAGCATGGAGAATACCAGTGAAGAGCCAAATATTTGTGAACCCAACTAATCCGTTCCCTTTTGATGAGACTATCAATATCTCTAACTTACAAGAGAATGTTGATGGACAAGACTTTGTAGCGGTGAAGATAGGTGATGTCAATGATAGCTCAACAGCTTCATTAACAGAAGGTGATTTAGATTCTAGAAGCAGCAGAACACTTGAACTATCAGTAGAGGATCAAGAATTGTCAGCTGGTGACTATATTACTATACCAGTGACGGCTCAGAATATGGTAGATGTTGTAGGACTACAAAGTACTATTAGCTTTAATACGGCTCACCTTGAATTCGAAGGTATCATACCAGAAGCGCTGAATCTTACGGAAGCTAATTTAGGACTGCAAAATGCAGGAAGCGGATATGTGTCATTAAGTTGGAATGAACTTAATGGTGTCACTCTAGACCCTAACACAGTATTGTTCGAGATTGCATTCAATGTAGTTGAGGATGCGACGCTTAGTGAGCAATTCTTCTTGAGTTCAGCACAGACAACCTCTGAGGCATATACAGGATCTATGGAGACAGTATCTTTGAAGTTGAACTTTGAAGGAGCTGAATACGAAGAGTTTATCTTATTCCAGAATATCCCGAATCCATTTGCTGATAACACAGAAGTTAGATTTAGCCTTCCAGGTCAATCTGACGTGACGTTAACAGTATTTGACGTGGCTGGTAGAGAATTAATGAGAAAAGTGAGCAATTACGAAGGAGGCAGCCATACAATATTATTGAATAGTGGTGAATTATCTTCTACAGGCGTTATGTATTATAAGTTGGAGACAGCTTACGGTACTGCCAGCAGAAGAATGATTCAGATCAGATAGAAACTGACGGAAACTTACGTGAAGCCGCATCTCCGAGAGGGGGTGCGGTTTTTCTATTTTGTGTACTCTTTTTTGTCATGTCGACCGACTGTCAGGAGCGGAGAATTCTATTAATTCGAGAATTGCCTAGAACTAGTTATAGGCTTATAAGCGTACCTGATAGTAACTTCAATTGTATTTCTGAAAGATGTACATTATATATAGCATTATTCAGATTGGTCTTAGCGGTGAGTAGATTAAGTTGAGCTTGGCGAAATTCTATGGAATTGACTTGACCTGCATTAAACAGTTCTTTAGTTCTATTAAAATTTTCTTCGTTAATGCTAAGCGCATATTGTTCTACTGTTACAACCTTTAGAGCATTATTATAATTGGTCCATCCATTGATCAGATCTCTTTCTATTTCTTGTTGTAGTTGTTCTTTTTGTAATTTTTGGTTAGTAAGCGCAATGGCTACATTCTGTTTTCTAATATCTCTTGATGCATCATAGATTGGCCAATTAATGCCGATGTTGCCAGTAAATCCTCTAGAGTTAGATGAGGTAATAAAGGCTTGACTAGGATTGTCCTGCAATGATAGGTTATAGGCAGCACCAGCAACTATTATCGGTTTGTTTTCTACCTCGATTAAATCCAGATCCATGCTGTTTATTATTTGATTTTGTTCATTGATCTGTAATGCGGTATTATTGCTTTTGTAATTTTGAAGAATATTTTCTAATTCTAATATTTCATTCAATTCAGTATCTGTGATAAGGTCAAAAGGTGTATCACTGTCTCGACCCATAGCGGTGTTTAAATTGCGTTTTTCTATATCTAAGGCAGTCAATGCATTGATAAGATTGATGCTGTCTCTTTGGATATCTACCTGAGCATTGAGCACAGCTAGACCATTTCCTCTGCCAAGATCCAATTCGTATTTGGCTCTTTGTCTTCGTGATTCAGATATCTCTATGGTATTTTCTAGAGCCTCTATATTTTCTGTGAGTTGAGCTACTGTGTAATAACTTATGTAGACTTGAAATAAGCTTTGTTCTACAGTCTGTCGTAATTGTATGTCTGACAACAGGACTGATTGCTCCAGCTGCTCCAAGGTCAGACTTCTTCTTTTGTCGTATATGGTATAATCTGCATTGAGAGAGGCATTGGCACCAAGTGTAAGTGCATTACTTGTATTAGCTTCATTTCCATTATTGAATTGCTGAGCGCTGCCTCCAAAACTCCCATTGACGCCGCCGTTGGCAGAGAGGGTAGGGAGGTAATTATTGAGCTTCTTGTCAGTAAGATTCTGAGATATCTTTACATTATTTTCCGCAATCTTGATGCCGAAATTATTTTCTAATGTAATGAGCCTAGCGTCCTCCAAAGTCAATTGGTCTTGGGCATAAGCGCTGGCGACAGCTATTAATAACATTGTAAAAATGATCCAAGTCTTATTCATTTTGATGTGGTCTAGTTGTTAGTCTAGTTATTTATTGTCTGGGTAGGAAGCCTCAGATGATAATTCTATAATGGCTCTTTCTACAGCTTCCTTGCTAGGTTTTTTTCCTGTCCATAACCATGATAGATACACTTTCACTGTGTTCTTCAGTGATAGGAGTAGAGGCAATAAAAACAAAGTCATAAAAGTCGCATAAGCTATACCGTATGCTACAGATATCGCCATTGGTATCAAGAATTGTGCGGAAAAGCTTTTCTCAAAAATAAGCGGAGCAAGACCAGCTACAGTAGTGAGTGAAGTGAGAAAAATCGCTCTAAATCTTGACCTTCCAGCTTCTACCATAGCCTTGTGATAAGGCATACCACTTTTCAGTAACAAATTGAATTTTTCTATAAGTACCAACCCATCATTAACGAGGATGCCTATCAATGCGACAATGCCCAATCCAGAGAGGATATTGATATTCTGACCGTGTAACCAATGCCCCCACGCTACACCAACAAAACTGAATGGAATTAATACAAATAATAATAACGGCTGTCCATATGATCTAAACACAAATGCGATTACTGCATACATAAGCAATAGAACGACAGGGAGTACTCTCTTCATAGCCTTACCGATGTTGGCGAAGCCTCTGTTTTGTCCTTCGTAAAGAGGTTTTACTGTTGGATACTTGCTGATTATATCAGGTATGACGCCTTCCCTTAGTTCAGAAATTACTTCAGGGGCAGAGTCTTTTATATTTGTTAGATCGCCTTCTACTCTAATCTCTCTTTGACCATCTAAGTGATTGATAACTACATCTCCTCTTTCAATAGTATAGCTGGCTATCTCTGTAAGGGGAACCCTATTGCCTGACGGTGTGACGATGCGCATCCTATCCAGATCTTTTATGCTTTGCCTATTAGAACGATCGTATCTAACCCATACGCGTATCTCATCTCTTCCTCTTTGAAATCGCTGTACGGAAGCGCCAAAGAATCCTGCTCTTACTTGAGATAGTACGGTGTTGAGATTCAAGTCAAGTAAATAAGCATTTTCTTTTAGGTTAATTTTAATCTCCTTGATGCCTGCTGGGTCGTTGTCAGTAACATCAGCTATCCTTGGGTTACTTTGCATTTCTGCTTTAAGCTCTTTTTTTGCTTGCTTTAGTTCAGCGATATTATTACCTACCAATGAGATGGACACTGGCTTGCCTCCAAAGGTATTGCCAGACCCAAAAACAACACTTTCAGCTTCGTGTATTGGCCCAAGGGCCTGCCTTATTTTATTGGAAATTTCTGATGACCGCAAATCTCTATTTTCACCTGGCAATAAATTGATTGTTAGTGAAGCATTAGCAGATCCTGGTCCTAGTCTCCTAATTGTGTTTTCTACTATTTGAAGTTCGTCCTTTTGTGTTTTACTTAGTTCTTTATTGACGTCCCATGTGACTTTTTCTATAATTGTAATAAGTGAATCTGTAATCTCCTCACTCGTCCCTTCTTGCATCTTAAGATTGATGGCTATCTGATCAGAGGCCACGCTAGGAAAAAAAGTAAACCTAATTATACCTCCTTGAAATGCACCCATCGTCAGTAGCAAAAGCGCAATAGGAATAGAAAACCCAAATACACTAAAGTTGAGCACAAATTTCAACATTGGTACATAGATTTTATCTCTGATCCAACTTATTGCCTTATCCGCCCAAACATTTAGAATAAACGGTTTTGAGTTTTTGTTTAGGGCTTTAGAATGTGAAAGGTGTGCAGGCAATATAAGAAAGGCCTCTATCAGTGAGATTAATAATATTATCCCGACCACCTTGGCTATCTGTCCAAAAAATGATCCGAGCCTTTCAGGTAAGAATATGAATGTAGAAAAAGCGATTACTGTTGTAAGGATGGCCGCAATGATTGGCGGCATCACTTGGAGAGTACCATCTACTGCAGCTTGAAACTTTGATTTGCCATTTTCGAATTGGTTATAAATGTTCTCAGCGATAACAATGCCATCATCTACCAATATTCCTATGACAATGATCATCCCAAATAATGAAATCAAATTAATGGTCATAAAACTTGGCGCAAAAATGAATAAGCCTAAGAAGGAAAATGGTAATCCCACAGCCACCCAAAATGCGATGCTTGGCTTCAGAAAAATCGATAGAAAGAGCAGGACAAGAAATATTCCTATCATGCCATTTTCTATAAGTAGTCCTTGTCTATTATTGAGCGCTATAGAAGAGTCCGCACTTATATTTAATTGCATTACCTCCCGCTTGTCATTGAAGCTAGTAATGTATTCTTTGACTTTGTCTGTTGCAGAGAGCAGGTCTTCATTGTTGGTTGTACTGACATTGAATTGGATGGCTGGCATTCCATTGAAATGAATCCTATCTGGAATTTCAGACCATTTATCTCTCACGTTAGCCACATCCTTCAGTCTAATAATCTGACCAGAGTTACTGGCCTTGACGACTATATAATCTAGTTCGTCTCCATAATAGGATCTGTTGTTGGCACGTATAAGATACTCTTCTGAATCTGTCAATATTTTCCCGCCGGTAGAAATGAGGTTGGTATTTCTGACAGCCGCTGCTACCTCTGCGAAGGTTAAGTCAAAAGCTATCAGATCGTTTTCTCTTACTGCTATTTCTATTTCTTCTGTTGGGAATCCACTCAATACAAGTTGTGATATTCCTGGAATGGCTCTTATGTCATCTTCTACTTTTCTGGCAACATTCTTTAAGGTTCTTAGTGGTACTCCTTCAGCACTTAATGTAAACTCTATCGCTCTATTGATATTTTCCTGCTTGGATATAACTGGGGGCTCCATGTCTACGGGAAAGGATGGTACACGATCGACGGCATTTTTTACATTAGCCAGCACTATGTCAATATCTGCATCTTCTTCTATTTCCACAGTTACTGTAGCCGTGTTTTCCTGCGAGACGGAAGTGACCCTGTCTATGTCCACCAAACCCCTTAAGTTGTCTTCTATCTTAAGTATCACTCCTTCTTCTATCTCTACTGGGGAAGCACCAGGGTAGGAGATATTAATAAATATTAAATCAGAATCCTCTAAAGGGAAAAAAGATGACTTGGTATTCTTCACTCCCATAAGTCCAAATACCATTATGGACAGCATAATCACATTAACTGCGACAGGATATTTGATGAAGAATGAAATAAATTTTCTCATGGCCTATTGCTAACTAATGGGAGTAGATTCGGAATGTATTGATTTGTCTGATTAGTTTTCTTTATAGCGTTCTATACTCATGCCATCAAAAGAGCCAGGGATGACTCTGCTGAGTATTTCTATGCCTTCAGGTAAGTCCTTGAGCACAGCTTCATTTTCCGTAAAGTGGACGATGTCTGCATCTATGAGTTCTAATTTGTCTTTATTGATTTTGTAAATCTTATTATTATCCACTAATAGTTTCCGAGAGATCGTATAGGTGTTTTTTTCATTCTTTGTCTGTAGACTGGCTTCCAAGTACATGCCTTCTCTAAGTCCTGAACCATTGACGCGTATGTATGCCTGTATTGTCTGTGTGTTAGGGTCTACCAAGCTATTGACTCTGCTAACTTTGCCTTTCCATGTGTTGGTTTTTTCTACATCTTGAAGCGTCACCTGATTGCCTACTTTAAGCAGACTGGCATAAGCAGAATTGACAGCTACTTCTAACTCATAGATATTTGGATTTATAAATTCTCCAAGTTTTTGCCCAGGTCTCACAAGTACACCTTTGTCTATATTGGCTTCTGTCAGAATGCCATCATAAGGTGCAGTGATCGTATACTTAGCAGAACGTTCCTCTAGATTTTTCACCATATACCAATTGGTGCTAATATTTCTGTTTGCAATGAATAATTTTTCTTTAGTAGAAGTTGGCTCAGGAAATTTCTTTAGTGGTGCTTCTAGTTTGAAATTCTCCACATAACTAAACCAAGCGTCGTAAGCCTCGGGGTAATCAAATTTCAAGTCTGGTAAAAGCCCAACGACTTGATTGTACAAACTACTTTTTTGTGACTTAAGGTTAGCTCTGTGTTCATCACTATTGAGCTTAATGAGGA
>CAZPUF010000042.1:0-17544 GCA_964589705.1 uncultured Saprospiraceae bacterium
CAAAGAAGTAGAAAAGATCGTTGAAAAACCTGTAGAGGTTATCAAAGAAGTAGAGGTGATTAAGGAAGTGATCAACGACAAAGAGCTTAAGGAATGGCAGAAGAAATTTGCCAATCTTGAACGAGACTACGACAAGTATAAAAGCACTTGGAGCAGCAAAGCCAGCAAATGGGAAGATGAGAGGAAAGATCTCAATGCTAAATTAAAAGCAAAGCCTAAGACAGTAGAGGTCGAAGTAATTAAGGAAATAGAAGTTATCAAGGAAGTTCCTATCGAGATTATAAAAGAAGTAGAGGTCACTAAGACAATAGATTTTGCAGCGCTTGCAAATATGATGTCCAACATGGAAGCCGTAGAGGAATCAAGAGAGATCGTTAGTGAAACTAAAGTAGTTGGAGAGGCCAAAACAGTAACCGGCACTGCTCAAAAAGCTACAACAAAGAAAAAAACGACTGCTAAGAAGGCGACAGCCAAAAAAGCAACAGTTAAAAAGGCAACAGCTAAAAAGGCAACGGCCAAAAAAGCAGCGCCTAAGAAAGAAACAGCTAAGAAGGTAACGAAAAAAGTAACAGCTAAAAAAGCGACTAAGCCTGCACCTAAAAAAGCTAAGGCTAAGAAAGATGACCTAACTAAAATAGAAGGCATTGGTCCCAAAATAGCTGGTCTGCTTAACAAAGATGGCATTCACACCTTTGCGGAATTGGGTAAAGCTAAAATAACCGTACTTAAAGGAATTCTTGAAAAAGGTGGACCTAGGTATAAAATGCATAATCCAGGTTCTTGGCCAAAGCAATCTAAACTTGCTGCCGCAGGCAAGTGGGATGCCTTGAAGAAATTGCAAGACGAACTTGACGGAGGTAGATAGACAAAAATATTCTTTTGAATAAAAACATAAATCACAAATGAAATACTCGAAGAAACGTGTCATCAAACTAGCTATTCCAGATAATGATCCAAATGGTCTAGTTGATAGAATCCAAATAAGCAGAAATCTGACTGTAAAAGCAGTTGATGTTCATGTGAATATAAAGCATCCTTTTACAGGAGATCTATCACTTGAGCTAACAGGCCCTGAAGGACAGAAGAAAACCTTACACAGCCCTAACAGACAACCGGGTAAGAACTTAACGAAACATTTTAATGGTGATATCATGTCTGCATTTGCTGGAGGCAAGAGTAAAGGAGAGTGGTCACTCAGAGTTGTAGATTCGGGTGCTAAGGACAGTGGATCAGTAGAAGATTGGACACTTCATTTACACCTTGCAAATTCAAAAAAGACTGAGGTATTTATAGATGACAATGAAACTTTGAAAAGTGTACAAGTATGTCACCAAGGTGGAAAAATTGCTTCTATGACAGCACACGTAGATATAGCGCATAGCCATATTGGAGACTTGACTTGTACATTAACCTCTCCATCAGGCAAGTCAGTTGATCTACATAAAAAGACCGGTGGATCTCAAGTTAATCTTAAAAAGAAGTTCTCCGCTGATGAACTCAAGGGCATGGTGGGAGAGACAGCCAAGGGTAAATGGACTATGGAAGTTTCTGATTCTCTTAAAGGAGATGCTGGAAAACTAGTAGCGTGGGGAATCAATGTCAAAACAACTACTGGAGCGCCTAAGAAAAAATCTGCTCCAAAGAGTTCTGGCAAACCAGATGACCTGACAAAAATAGAAGGGATAGGTCCTAAAATTAAGCAACTACTTCATGATGGAGGCATCCCTACTTTTGATGCGCTTGCTAATTCCAATCCTGCAGACATTAAAAAATTATTAGAAGCAGCTGGACCTAGATATAAAATGCACGATCCAGGTTCATGGCCACGCCAAAGCAGACTGGCTGCTGATGGTAAATGGAAAGAATTAGAAAAACTCCAAGACGAATTAGACGGAGGAAAATAAGAAAAAAGAAAGGTAGCATTTAGCTGCCTTTTTTTAATTTTGCGCAGATTTTTTCCAATCCTAATATTTATAAAATCTCTACACAACAAAAGAATGATAGAAAGATCAAAACTAATTAAAGAAGTATCAAAAAAAGCAGGTATTTCTTTGGACAAAGCGACAAAAGCCTATGAGGCCATTCTCAAGCAATCTCCAGTCTGGAGAAGTCAGTCGACTGCCAAACTAGTTTCAACCAAAGAAATAGCAGTCCCTGTTCCAGGCAAACCAAAAATCAAAACAGTAAAAGTCTCTAAAACAAAAGCAGTAAAGGCATACAAGACTGTAGAGAAACTTAAGCCTGTTGAAGTCAAAAAAAATATACCTGTCTATAAGAGGGAACAGAAAATTAAGGTGGTTGAGGTTATTAAGGAAGTACCTGTTATTCAAATCAAAGAAGTCATTAAGGAGGTTATAAAGGAAGTTCCAGTAATACAGACTAAAGAAATCATCAAAATCAAAAAGGTGGTACAGAAAGTGCCAGTTCCAGTGATCAAGGAAGTCATTAAGGAAATAAAAGTTGAGGTTCCTGTCATTCAGGTAGAAGAAAAAATCAAAATTAAAAAGGTAATCAAAAAAGTACCCGTCACTAAAATCAAGGAAAAAATCAAAAAGATTGAGGTCATTAAAGAGGTACCTGTAGAAAAAATCAAAGAAGTAGAAATCATTAAAGAGGTTGTCAAAAAAGTACCAGTTCCAGTACTTAAGACAGTAGAGAAAATAAAAGAAGTTGATGTCATTAAAGAGGTACCTGTCATTGTAGAAAAACCTGTCATTAAAGAAGTAAAGGTTAAGGAAACTATTCCAACTCCTGTCATTAAGGAAATAACTAATATCAAAGAAGTGGTTAGGCGTGATGAAAAGGCGATGGCTAAACTATCGAAGGAAATAGTTGCTTTGAAGAATAAAATCGCGAAGAGTGAAAAAACTGTTGCTTCTGCAAAGACAGCAGCAAATGGTTATGAAAGATTACAAAAGCAAATTGCTAAACTGAAAGATGCGAATAAGGCACTTACAAGTGACTTAAATGCATGGAAGAAGAAGAAAAACCAAGTAGTTGTCAAAGAAGTACCTGTAGAGATCATCAAAGAAGTGGAAGTCGTTAAAGGCTATGATATGAAGACACTTCAGAAGATGCTTATGCAGATGTCTACTAAAGAAACAAGTAGAAAAGTGGTAGGCACAACGACTAACAGTGGTAATGCTAGAGTGGTAGAGAGAAGAGAAGTGACAGATGGTTCTCGAACAAAGGTTACTGCAAAGCCAACAGTGGTAAGCAGCAAATCAACGACAAAAACCACTAAGTCTTCTGCAACAGGAGGCGGTAAGAAAGATGATTTGACCAAGATAGAGGGCATAGGGCCAAAAATTGCAGAATTGCTTACCAAGGCTGGCATAAGTAGCTTTCAGAAATTAGCTAACAGCAAATTTGGTGTGATTAAGACAGTACTGACTAACGCTGGACCAAAATTCCAGATGCATGATCCTACTAGTTGGCCACAACAATCATCTCTAGCTGCTGCTGGAGAATGGGATAAATTAAAAGTCCTTCAAGATAAGTTAGACGGTGGAAAATAATAAAGCAAAAAGCTTTACAATTTAGTCGTTAAAAGGCTGCTTTCAAGCGAGGGCAGCCTTTTTAGATTTAAATTGCCAATACTTGTAACTCAATAGTTAGAATGTCACTGTCACCCTTAATCTACTATACTCTAGCCGCAATCGGTGGTGCCTTGCTTGCATGGCTTTTGCAAGGTCAAAACAAAGCTAGGCTCAATCATCTTGAGTTAGAATCCCGCAGTGATAAGGCGGCTTTACAAGAATTGCTATCCAGATTCAATACATTCACAAACGATGCTAAAAACGAACTAAGAAAAAAATCTGAAGAGATTTCAAAGCTCAAAAAGACAACTGCCCTTCCTGAAATAATAACCTCAGCTCAAGAAAAAGAAATAAAGCATTGGAAATCAAAAGCAACAGAGTTAGAGGCTAGCCTCAAAGAACAAGAAGCCAAGAAGCCTTCAGGTACCGATAACAACCAGATCAAAAAACTCGAAGAAGAATTGGATCATGCTATACTAATGCTCCAACAAAAGGATACTCAAATCAGAGAAGCACAATCAAACCGAGTAGATGATCAATGTGAAGAGGATCTAAAAGAAGCCATAGAAACAATAACTGACCTCAAGAAAAAACGTAAAAAATGCCAAAAGAAGGTTAAGAAACTACAGGCAAAAAGATCTAAAAAAGAAGTCATTGAAATCAAAGAATCTCTCAATTTGGAGAAATTAGCTCTACTGCTTCAGAAAGGAGAACTGACTACAACCAGAAAAAAATCTTCGATAAAAAAACAAACGGCTAAAAAAACCAAGAAAGCAAAGAAGCCAAAGAAAGATCTACCACCAACGACTAATTAAGCAAACTTTTGAATCTCGGTCTCTTAGGTTTGAAATCTCCTAGTTCCTCCCGACGCTTTGCCTCATAAGCCGAAAAATTTCCTTCGAAAAATCTAACCTTGGACTCATCTTCGAAAGCTAAAATATGGGTTGCCAATCTATCTATAAACCACCTGTCGTGTGAGATAATAAGGATACACCCAGCAAAATTCTCCAAGGCTTCCTCTAATGCTCTCAATGTATTGACATCAATATCATTAGTAGGTTCATCCAAGAGGAGCACATTACCACCCTCCTTCAATGTTATGGCCAGATGAACTCGATTTCGTTCTCCTCCAGATAAAACCTCCAACTTTTTTCCTTGGTCCTGCCCCTGAAAGTTGAATTTACTCAGATAGGCCCTTGGATTGACCTCTTTGTTCCCTACCATAATAATATCATTGCCACCGCTTATGATATCAAATACTGACTTATCAGGTAATAAATCCTTGTGCGACTGATCTACATAACTGAGTTGGACAGTCGGGCCAACTTCTATGCTTCCTGCATCCACTTTCTCTTCACCCATTATCATTCTGAATAGAGTTGACTTACCCACACCATTGGCACCTATTATGCCTACGATAGCATTCTTAGGAATAGAAAGACTAAGATCATCTATCAGAACTCTGCCATCATAAGACTTCGTGACTTTATTTAATTCTATCACTTTATCCCCCAATCTAGGGCCTGGTGGAATATATAGTTCGAGATGCTTTTCTTTTTCCTTGGATTCTTCGCTGGCCAATTTATCATAAGCTGTTAGTCTTGCTTTTCCTTTAGCTTGTTTCGCTTTTGGATTCATTCGAGTCCACTCCAATTCTCTTTGTAGGGCTTTCTTTCTCTTTGACTCTTGTTTTTCTTCTTGGGCCAATCTATTTGTCTTCTGCTCTAGCCACGAACTATAATTGCCCTGCCATGGTATACCCTCTCCCCTGTCCAATTCTAATATCCACCCAGCAACATTATCCAGAAAATAACGATCATGGGTAACAGCTATCACAGTCCCAGGAAAACTATCTAAAAACTTTTCTAACCAATGCACAGATTCTGCATCAAGATGATTGGTAGGCTCATCCAACAATAGTATGTCTGGCTTGCTCAATAACAAACGGCATAAGGCCACTCTACGTCTTTCACCACCTGACAGTACACTTACTTTTTGATCATCAGGTGGCAGTCTTAGACTGTCCATGGCCACTTCAAGCATATGATCCAACTCCCAGGCATTGAGAATTTCCATTTTCTCTGCCAACTCTCCTTGTACAACAAGCAACTTATTCATCTCATCATCACTCATAGGTTCCATGAACTTATTGTTCACTTCATTATAAGCATTGACCACATCTACTATTTCTTGCACTCCTTCCTGGACGATTTCTTTGACTGTCTTAGATTCATCCAATTCAGGTTCTTGAGCCAGATATCCGATTTTGTGATCTTTGTCAAAAGTCACTTTACCCTCATAATTGGTTTCTAATCCTGCTATAATTTTTAGCAGACTAGACTTCCCTGATCCGTTCAAACCAAGAACGCCAATCTTAGCACCATAGTAAAATGATAACCAAATATTATTAAGCACTTTCTTCTTCGGTGGGTAGGTCTTCGACACCCCTTCCATAGAAAATATAACCTTGTTATCTGACATATAATTAACTGCATTAATGAATGGTGCAAAGATACTTTTCTCTTTGCAGTCAACCGAACGTTAAGGTGTATATATCAGCGGAATTCGATGGGTATAGGTATGCAGCATGAGAAGCATAGGATCTAATTGATCTTTATTATACTTACATATAAACAATACGTTTGGTTAGCTGAGTGTGCTGTTCCAGTATTTTAAAAAAGTAGAAAAAAAATTCATAATAGAGGCAGCGCTTTTTCCTGCCTACCCTTCTCCGAATACACCCAAAAAGGAATTGAAAAAATTCTAATCTCTTTTGAGACTAAAATTAATATTAGCTAAAACCTCCCATACTCCATCTGCAACTTGTTATAAGTCAGTTATATACATATTACAATTCACCCTCATAGAACAAGGCACTTATTTACATTTTCCAACATAAGTAAGTTTTATTTAACAGAAAAGAATTGCAGTATAGGACGCATTTAGAATCAGTGTGGCGTATAGAAGATTGTAACGAAAAACAATTTAAACCTATCCTTGACGAGGTCTCATTTCGAGATCGCAAAATCAATGTTTAATAAACTATTAAGTGATGAAAAGAAATTTACTAATGCAAGGATTTGTCGTCATTATTTTGACGATGATGGGAATGCAAGCTAGTGCCAACGTTGAGAATTTTTGCTTTAATGCAGATGTTCCAGAAGCGCAAGACAATTTGCGTGCGATGTGCTTGACTGCGCCTACACTTTTTTGCCCACAGACCTATGTAGGATGTCCAAATGATAATTTGGATCCATCTATAACAGGTAATCCCACGGCTCTACCTGGGGATGCATCGTGTCCACAACCGATAGTTTCATTTTCGGATGAAATATCTATGGATACTCCATGTCTAAAAATTTTACATCGTACCTGGTCGGCTACTTATCCACCAGGTTCCGCTAGTATAAAGCTACATAGTAGCTGCCAACAAACTTTATTTCTAGAAGATACAGCTAACCCTGTGATTAATAATTGTCCATCAGATATCATTTTAGATTTATCCGTTAGTTGTGACAGTGTAGCAATATGGTCTGTACCAACTGCTGAGGACGATTGTGGTATACAATTTTTTACAACTACACATTTTAGTGGAGAAACTTTCAATTCAGGAGTAACTCCTGTAACCTACACTGCCCAAGATCAATGTGGCAATGTAACTACTTGCACATTCAATGTGACAGTGACTGGTAGTTGTTGTTCAGCACCTTTGATCACTTGTCCTGCGGATTATGTGAGCTGCCCAGTTACTGGAAGTATTGATCCATCGAGTGCAGGAGTAGCTTCCGTCCCTACATCAGATCCTTCTTGTCCTTCAGCTTCGGTCACCTTCGTTGATAATGTAATTTCAACTGGACCTTGTGTGGCAGAACAAGAAATTATAAGAACATGGACCGTAGATGATGGTACTAACAGTGCAAGCTGCGATCAATCCATATCAGTAATAGATGATATCAATCCAGTACTATCCAGTATACCGAGTAACATAGCAGTAGCTGGTAATGGATCAAGTTGCCAGGTAGCAGTGACTTGGGTCGAACCAATTGCAACTGATAATTGTGCAATAGCCTCATTGACCTCCTCTCACAATATTGGAGATTTGTTTGCAGAAGGTGGAACAACTGTTACTTATACTGCTACAGACAACTGTGGCAATAGTGCCACAGGTTCATTTGTTGTAACTGTTACGTGTGTATGTAATGTACCACCAGTACTGACTTGCCCCGCAAATTATACGGCTTGTCCTAATACCCCAAGTACTGACCCTAGTGTCACCGGAACGGCAACTGCTATAGCTGGAGATGCTAATTGCTCAGTACCAACAATAAATTTTACTGATAATACAATTTCAACTGGACCATGTGCAGGAGCTACAACTATACAAAGAATATGGACAGCAACAACTCAGAATAATAATAACCTAACTGTAGAATGTATCCAGCTTATAGAAATTACTGATAATGCTGTTCCACAAATAACCAACGTACCACAAAACATCACACTTACTGGCGTAGGTGCAGGATGTTCGGCCGTGGCTAACTGGGGTGCCCCTTCTGCAACTGATGATTGTGGCATCGCTTCATTGACATCAAATTTTCAAAGTGGAGATGTATTTTCTCAAGGAAATACTACAGTGACTTATACTGCTATAGATAATTGTGGCAATGAAACTGTACAAAGTTTCAATGTAATTGTCAACTGTCAATTATGTGAGACACCGCCAGCAATCACTTGTCCTAGTAATTTTACAGGTTGTCCTGTTGATGGTTATCCAGATCCAAGTTTTACAGGATTTGCATCAGCAGTAATTTCAGGAACTAATTGTTCGGGCACAGCCAATGTAACCTTTAATGATACAGTCAATTCAAATGGACCATGTTCACTTGCATATGATATTACAAGAGTTTGGACAGCGACTGATCCTAATAACTCGAGTCTAAATTCAAGTTGTACTCAGACAATAGTTGTCTCTGACGACTTAGGACCAACACTAACAAATCTACCTTCAGATATTACAGTACATGGCGTAGGTGCTAATTGCAGTATACCTGTAAAGTGGACAGACCCTACAGCGACAGATAACTGTGGCATTGCGAATTTGACATCTTCTCATAATAATGGAGATCAATTTAGTGAAGGAACGACAACTGTTTTTTACAGTGCTTTTGACAACTGCGGCAACAGTGCAAGTGGCAGTTTTAATGTCACAGTAGAATGTACTTCAGGATGTACCGTACCACCAACAATAAGTTGCCCAACGGCATTTACTAGTTGTGCTGGCAGTATGCTCCCCTCTCCTTCTGTGGCGGGTGCTGCAACAGCAGCAGCAGGTAGTACAGCTTGCCCATCACCATTTGTTTTCTTTAGCGATTTTATAACATCGTTTGGTTCTTGTACCGCATCCTATACGGCAAATAGAACTTGGACAGCTTTTGATCCATCTAATGGATTAACTAGCAGCTGTATACAAGTCATAGAAATTGACGATAACCAAAGCCCAATCATCACCAATTTACCTTCAGATGTGACGATAATAGTCAATGATGCAAGTTGTCAATCTAGTGTCACTTGGGCTATACCTACAGCAACAGATAATTGCGGAATAGGCTCCTTAAGTTCAAACTTCCAAAGCGGAGATAACTTTACACAAGGAACCACAGCAGTAATATATACAGTGACAGATAATTGCGGTAATTCAACTACAGCGAGTTTTAATGTAACGATCCAATGTTCAGCACCTGCTTGTATAGCAGCACCGATAATTACCTGCCCAACTAATTATACAGCTTGTCCTAACGGAACGGTACCTACTCCATCTATTTCTGGATTTGCAACGGCAACAGCAAATGGAGGATGTGGTCAACCTATTGTTTTATTCACTGACACAGTAGTCTCTACAGGTAATTGCAGTGGAGCTGCTGAGATTCAAAGAACTTGGACGGCAACAGAACCTAGCAATCCGTCATTATCAGCTTCTTGTCTACAGACAATCAGCTTGCTAGATGACAGTGCACCGGTTATTTCGAATATTCCTTCAAACATTACTATTACATCTGCAAGTACAAGTTGTACTGCCGCAGTCAATTGGAATATACCTGTAGCTAATGATAATTGCGGTATTAGTTCATTGACATCGAATTTTCAAATTGGAGATGTATTTGGACTAGGAACGACAACAGTTGTCTATACAGCAACTGACAATTGTAATAACAGTACAACTGGAAGCTTTACAGTAACTATAGAATGCGCGACATGCAATACGCCTCCTAATATTACTTGTCCATCAGCTTATGCTGCCTGTCCAGGTGAACCAATATCACCGTCATTTGCAGGATTGCCTACAGCCACCAACAATGGTGCTAACTGTTCAGGTATACCTTCTATGACATTTGTAGATGTAAACCAGAATAATGGATCGTGTGCAGGTGCTGCAAACGTCATCAGAACATGGACTGCAACTGATAGCAATACCGGATTATTTGCTAGTTGCACACAAAATATAGTACTAGAAGACAATAGCTTACCAACTATCTCAAATGTTCCAATCAATATTACAGTAGAAGGTAACACTTCAGGGTGTGCTGTTGCTGCAGTTTGGACTGACCCAATTGCATCAGATAATTGTGGTATAGCTTCACTAATTAGTAATTTCCAAAGTGGACATTTATTCTCTCAGGGAACAACTACTGTAATATATACAGCTACAGATAATTGTGGCAATTCTGCACAGGTTTCATTCACTGTGACGGTTACATGTAATGTATGTGATACACCTCCTTCATTAACCTGCCCATCGGCAATTGTTGGCTGTCCTGGATCTGATATTTCACCTTCAAGTACTGGAGTGCCTTCAGCAAGCATTAATGGAGCTAATTGTTCTGGCACACCTTCACTAACATTTACAGACAATGTACAGAGTAATGGACCATGTAATGGAGCGACCAATGTCATCAGAACATGGACAGCTACAGATACAAATAATGGATTATCCTCGACTTGTACTCAGAATATCACCTTACAAGATAATGGCCTTCCTGTGATATCCAACATCCCTTCCAATATTACATTAGAAGGAGGTGTTGTAGGATGTACAGTACCAGCAGTGTGGGCAGCGCCTACAGCAACAGATAACTGTGGTATTGCATCTCTAACTAGCAACTTTGCAAGTGGTCATTCATTTGCACAAGGGATAAACACAGTAGTATATACTGCAACAGATAATTGCGGCAATATATCTCAAGCTTCCTTTACTGTAACCGTGTCATGTAATGTATGTGAAACACCTCCTGTGATTTCATGCCCAGATCCATATACCGCCTGTCCAACAGATGGGAATATACCTGGTCCATTTGTGACAGGATTTGCATCATCATTTATTACAGGTCCATTCTGCAGTGGAAATCCATATATGACTTTTAATGATGTCGTAATACCTGGATCTTGTAGTGGAGCTATGAATATCGAGAGAACCTGGATAGCAACTAATCCACTCAATAAATTACAAAGTAGCTGTATACAAAATATCACACTAGAAGATAATGCAGCACCTATAATCACTAATATTCCTCAAGACATAATCATAATTGAAGAAGGAATTAATTGTATTGGAACAGCGAGTTGGACTGAACCAACTGCCACAGATAATTGTGGGTTATCATCTCTATCAAGTTCCCACACGAATAACGGTACATTCGGACAAGGAGTCAGTACCGTAGTGTATACTGCAACTGACAATTGTGGAAATATTTCTACGGCTAGTTTTACTGTAACAGTTCAGTGTACTGCTCCAGCTTGTACAAGTGCTCCGCAGATAACCTGTCCTGCTAACTTTACAGCTTGTCCTACAAGTCCAACAAGCACCTCTATTACAGGAATAGCGACTGCCAGTAATTCTAATCCTGAGTGTACAGGAACAATTGCATTAACATTCATTGATAATGTAGTGAGTACTGGACCTTGTGCCTTAGCACAAATAGTAGAAAGAACATGGACAGCTTTTGACCCTAATACTACTTTGTCATCAAGTTGTTTGCAAACCATAAGTATTATAGACAACACACCACCAACACTATTAGAAATACCATTAGATATAACCGTTAATGGTATTGGAGGTGGTTGCAATGCAGTAGTGACTTGGTCAGAGCCTTTTGCTACTGATGATTGTGGACCTACTATGGCATTAACATCTAATTTCAACAGTGGGACTGCATTTCCAGAAGGAACAACAGCTGTCGTATACTCTGTTTCTGATAACTGTGGGAATGTAACGACAGCCTCGTTCAATGTGACAATTCAGTGCGAAGGATGTGCTAATCCTCCTGTGATTACTTGCCCAGCTAATTTTACAGCATGTATTACAGGACCCACAGACACTGCATTGACAGGCTTTGCATCAGCACTTCCTGGAGGAGGATGTTCTGCCGATCCAACTATTACATTTGTAGATAATCAAATATCTACTGGACCATGTGCAGGCGCACAACTAATAGAAAGAACATGGACGGCTACAGATCCAGAATCTGGTCTTGCTAGTAGCTGTATCCAAACGATTGAAATAAATGACACAACTGCACCGGACATACTTAACTTACCATCTGACATTACTGTGTCAAACGTAGGAGATAAATGTTCAGCAGTGGCAACCTGGATCGAACCAGGCGTTACAGATAATTGTGGACTCGCTACAATAAGCACGACAGCTATTAATGGCGGCGTATACGAGGAAGGTATCACAACAGTTACTTACATTGCCGTAGATAACTGTGGCAATCAATCTACAGGTACATTTACAATAACAGTAATATGCGAGTTTTGTGATGATGCTCCATTGATTACCTGTCCAGCTGACTATACCGATTGCCCAGGTAGCGGGATCCCAACGCCATCAACATCAGGCATTGCTACAGGTGTTGCAGGAGGACCATTCTGTAATGATCCAGTGATTACATTTACGGATAATGTCATTAGCACAGGACCATGTGCAGATTCTCAAATTATTGAAAGAACCTGGCTAGCTACAGATCCTGGATATCCTACCCAGTTTACAAGTTGTGTACAGACAATATCTCTAGTAGATAATACACCTCCATCCTTGGCTAATTGTCCAATCAATTTAATCATCCAAGGCATGATGACGACTACAGGTAGTGGAACAGGTAGTGGTATGGGTGGTGGACCTTCAATATGTGAAGGTGTAGCGATTTGGGATGTACCCACTGTTAGTGATGATTGCAGCAATGTAAATCTAGTAGCAAAAGATAGTGCTGGAAATGTTGTGACATCAGGAAATACCTTTAATGAAGGAACGACTGTAGTTACTTATACAGCCACAGATCAATGCGGAAATTTCGCTACTTGTTCGTTTGAAGTTGTAGTGGGCTGTACAGACCCTTGTGATACACCTATTACAATATCATGCCCGCCAACAGTATCTGTCTGTATAGGAACAGATATTAGTGTAGGCTCTTTAGGTAATGCAACAGCAACTGGAAATACCAATTGTGACACACCTGTAGTGACTCACATAGATACTCAAATATCATCAGGTCCTTGTGATGGTCAAGCCATATACTTGCGAACATTTACAGCAAGCTATCCAGGGCTATCAAGCTCAGAACAGACTTGCACACAATTGATAACCATGGAAGATCAGGTGCCTTCATTCGTAGAATGTCCTGAGACTATAATCGTCGCTGACGACCAAACAACCGTCACATGGTCTGTACCGATTCTTGTAGACCCTTGTGGTACTAGTACAGTTACAAGTACACATACACCTGGTGGTACTTTCCCATGCGGAACAACCACAGTGACTTATACTGCTACAAATGCTTGCGGTTTGACAGAAACATGCTCATTTGATATCATTGTGGATTGTCTAAGTAACGGTGGATTCACATTCTGCCCTGAAGATCAAGTATTACCTTGTAATGGAAGTGGTGGTGTAGTCGCAACTTGGGAAGAGCCAATATTTGATAGTGCTTGTACAGATTGTTCTAATGGAGCAGCTATCCCAGGATTTATCTATATGGGTAGCTATAATGGTTCTCAATACTACTGTTCTGTATCACCAGCTACTTGGCCAGATGCTAAAGCAGTATGTCAAAGTAATGGCGGATTCTTAGCAGATGTTAACAGCCCAGGAGAAAATAGTTTCTTAGCGAATCTATTGACAATACAATCTGCATGGATAGGATTATCAGATATCAATTCTGAAGGCAACTTTGAATGGTGTAGTGGACAGCCTGTTGCTTACACAAATTGGTATCCAGGTCAACCAAATAATTTCAATGGTGATCAAGACTATGTAGAATTACTTAGCACAGGACAATGGAATGACCAGTACAATAGCTTTGCGCTGGAGTACATCATGGAGATTCCTTGTAACTCTGTCCAGCAGTTATCAGGACCGCTTAATGGAGCATTACTTACTGCAGGTACATATACAGTTGTGTATGGTGTCGCAGACGCATGTAATTCTTCTGAGACTTGCAGCTTCACGATTACTGTAGAAGAGTCACTTCAATTAGAATGTCCGTCTGATATTGTTGTGACAGCAGCACCAGGTCAAACATCAGCACAGGTAACTTGGAGTGATCCTACGGCAACAAGTTGTTGTTCATCTTGTAGTGGTAGCATCCCAGGATTCTGGTATATGGGTTCTTTTGGAGGACATCATTACTATTGCTCTATAGAAGCAGCAACATGGGCAACGGCAAAGAATACTTGTTTGGCCAATGGAGGAAATCTTGCTAGCATAAGTTCAGCAGCAGAGAATGCGTTCTTAGCTAATATACTAACACTGCAATCAGCTTGGATTGGAGGCTCAGACTTGGCTATTGAAGGCACCTTCACTTGGTGTGATAATACAGCCTTTAATTATCAGAATTGGTATCCTAACCAACCTAATAATTTCAATGGCCAACAACATACTATTGAGTTATTGAATAATGGACAGTGGAATGATCAGTATCCTAATGTATTATTGGAGTACATACTTGAGATTCCAGATTGCATAGATATTAATCAAACACAAGGTCTTACATCTGGTAGTTACTTCAATGTAGGCACCACAACTGTTAGCTATACTGCTGAGGATGGGTGTGGTAATACTCAGACTTGCTCTTTCGATGTAACTGTGGAAGCGAGTGCTGGAAATACAATCTGCGTAGCAGGAGGAAACAGTTCTAGTTCATTCCATATCCATAGTGTAGAATTTGGTAGTCTAATCAATGTATCTGGAGATGATACGGGATATGGTGATTATACAAACTCATGTGAGACGATAGAACCAGATCAATTAGTTCCAATTAAATTATGTCCTGGATTTGGAAGTGCAAGTCCTCAAACTATGTTCTGGTCAGTATGGATAGATTATAACCATGATGGAGATTTCTATGATAGCTCCGAGTTTGTTGCATATGGCGCAGGATCTAATTGTATCAATGGTACTATTACGATTCCAAGTGGTGTACTAAATGGAAATACCGTTATGAGAATCACTAGTTCAACTCAAGGATATGCAACAGATCCATGTGGAACATTTGCACAGGGTGAAACAGAAGATTATTGTATAGAAATAGTCAATGGAGCCTTAGAATTCAAAGGTGGAGAGATTACTTCAAGATCATACATTGATAATGTAGAAGAATTGATAGAAATAGATGACAGTCAGGCGTTGGGTGATGCGATTAACTTTAATGCATACCCTAATCCAGTAAGTCATATATTGAATATTGATTTGACTAACGAAGAGGCCATTTCAACACTTCAAATTACTGATATGACTGGCAGAACAGTGTATCATTCTGAAGAGATATCTAAGGCCATGAGTATAGACGTTACAGGATTGGAATCCGGTCCTTACCAAATAGAATTGAGACTGTCTAACGGCTTAGTTAAGACAGAGCGGATTATTGTGATTAGATAATCCAGTCTCGTTTGATAGGTACAAATGCTGCTCCAAGAAGTTGGGGCAGCATTTTTTTTGTTTGTTAGTAATCCACTTTAAACAAAAAACTTATTTTAAGTCACAAAAAAAGTCGTACATTAGTAAACATCACAATCGTTTGCCTTTTTATCATAGATCATCATTAAAGAACAAATTTTTAAAATCATGATAGTTACTAAAACCACTTTAACAGTCTTATTAATATTTGTATTCTTCAACTCTCTTCTAGCACAGGAGAACAATCCGAACGAAGTTTGGATACTAGAATATAATGACGGCACTAAGGTTGAAGCTGCGGTTAAATCCTTTCACACTTCTGATCAAAAAATAAAGTACAGAGATATAAAAACAAATACGAAAGAAAAAGTGAGTTCGGATGAATTAAAAAGGATTTTCCACATATACAAAAAAGATACACTGAAATTTACTAAAATGAATCTACATGCATATAAAAGCAGAGGTAAATTATTTGAATCTAAAAGACCATTCTGGGTTGCTAAGGTAAATGGGACTGACAAAATAGAGGGATACATTTATGGGGGGCAGGACTATTCTTACTCATACAACAGTGGTCGGGCAAATGCAAAATTTGTAATTTCAGAAACTCTAGCAATACGTATAGTCTCCGAAAATTATGTATTCTCTATTGGTCTTAAAGAGGTTCTCGGAAACAACGGCAAGAAAACAGCTAATACGATAATGAACAGAAACTTAAAAAAGTATCTAGCAGACTATTGCCCTGAGTTTGCTGCTAAAATTACAGATGACACATATAATACAGACGAGCTAAATAAAATTATTGATGATTATACTAATCAATGTAAATGATAAGCGTGTCCTTCAGAGTAGGCTATAGCCTATTACTCCCTTCAGCCGCATACGTTTTAATTGAAAATTCCATTTCAATATTACTTTTTTAAGTTGCTCATTCAAGAAGGAGTCTTGAATTACATATAATACCTAGACGGTTTTTCTACAAGGCCAGACGACAGCCTACGCCTATCAGAGCATCTCAATACATCAAATACTGATATGACTGGCAGAACAGTGTATCATTCTGAATAGATGTCTAAGGCCATGAATATCGACGTTACGAGATTGCAATCCTGTCCTTACCGAATAGAATGGAGATTGTCTAACGGATTATTGTGATTAGATAATCCATTCTCGTTTGATAGGTACAAATGCTGCTCCAAGAAGTTGGGGCAGCATTAGTATATAAAAATCAAATTAGCTACATTTATAAGCAAAATACATTGAAATGAAATCATTATTTTTCCTTTTCCTTACAGCATTACTAGCAAGCTCTTTATATGCCCAAACACTCAATGTAGAATTAGAAAGAGTAGATCCAGTCTCATCCTCATGGAATTGGGATATTGTAACAGATGGTGAAAGAATAATTACAGTCAATCAGATTGGCTCATTAAATATTAGAGAAAATGGCGTGTGGCAAAACATTATGATGGACCCAAATATCTTCACAGTTGAGCCACGATCAGTAGATATAGACAATCAAGGTAACATCTGGATCGCCACAGAAGAACATGGTCTTTGGAGATATGAAGGAAATGAAGAGTTTACAAATTTTAACACTTCTAATTCTACCCTTCCTGTTGACAACTTAAGAGTCCTTGACATCTTTGAGAATTTTATTTGGATCTCGACAGATGGAGAAGGACTCATTAGGTATGATATGATAACTGGAGAGTCTGATTTATTCACAGAATCAAACTCAGATTTAAAAGGCAATTTTCTAGATCCTTTCATAGATAATAATGGAACAGTATGGATAGAAAACAGAGAGTGTCTAACGAAAATAACTAATGATCTCGTCTGGTCTTCTGAAGATTTTAGATCTGTAGTCTCTGGGGCGATCATAAATGATATTTCCTTTGATAATAATGGTGAAACCTGGTTAGCAATGAACGGCGGGATCGTAAGATCCATTAATTGCGAACATGAAGTCATTGTAGATGATAGGCTAACTGACTATTGTACATATCACAAGGATACTAGGGGATTAGAATGGTACCATTCTGAGAGACTTTTTAC
>CAZPUF010000043.1:0-17472 GCA_964589705.1 uncultured Saprospiraceae bacterium
ACGCAGCTAATGTCGCAGGTGACGTTGGTGGTGCTGCAGTAAAAACTGGAGGATCTATTTTCAGATGGTTGATACCAGTAGCTCTGGTAATTGGAGTACTAGGATTTTTCTTCAAAGATTCAATCTTTGGAAGTGCTGTAGAAAAAGCAAAAGGAGCAGTAGAAAAGACAACTGATATGGCAGGTGATGCAGCTAAAGGTGCTGCTGATATGGCAGGAGGCGCTGCAGGTGCTATGGGTGATGCTGCTAAAGGTGCAATGGGCGCTGTTGGAGATATATTCTCTAAAGTAGATGATGTCGCATTCAAAGCATTAGAAAGTATCAAATTTGGTGCTGGTTCTGCTGGTTCTCAGATGATGGACTACATCAAGGGAGGATTCAAAGGTGATGGAAGATTTACTTTCAAGAATTTGAATTTCGCAACAGGTTCTGCAAAAATTGATGGCGCTACTGCTGTAGAAGTAGACAATATGGCTGCTATTCTTAAGGCATATCCTGGTGTATCAGTTAGTGTAGAAGGTTACACTGATAATACAGGTAATGCTGATGCTAATGTTCAGTTATCACAAGCTAGAGCAGATGCAGTAAAGGCTAGACTGCTTGGTAAAGGTATAGCTGTAAGTAGAATAATGTCTAAGGGATTTGGTGATGCCAATCCTGTAGGAGATAATGGTACTGCAGAAGGAAGAGCACAGAATAGAAGAATAGAAATGGTTATATCTAAGTAGATTACTATTTCTCAGATATATATCCCGGCAAGGACTCACCTTGTCGGGATTTTTTTTGCCCTTGACAGAAGTCTTGACTACCTTGAGATGGTGTTATTCCAATATCAGAAGATTATCCGTTGGTGTATTGTCCTGACAATTATAGGCAGCTTTCTGACCCAATGTCAAGGTCAATCCTCCAAGTTGATTCTTATAGATGATACAAAGGAAAAACTAACTATCCCCTTTAACCTAATTAATGGTCTGATCGTTATCGAAGCTACCCTAGGAGAAGGAAAAAAAGTCAATCTGCTCTTAGATACTGGAGCAGAAAACCTAATACTATTCAATCCAGAAATTCGTGAGCAACTGAGCATACCTCAGGGTAAGCCTATTGTTATCAAAGGTGCAGATCTCCTCCAACAAGTTAGTGGTCAGATATGTAGAAATATCTATATCACTCTACCCAAGAACAAGCCTATTCTAAGAGATTTCATCATATTGGATGAAAATTTCTTAAATTTTGATGCATCCATAGGTTTTCCAATAGATGGTCTAATAGGTGGCCGACTATTTTGGGGTAGTGTGTTGGATATCAATTACAAGAAAAGTGAAATCACCTTTTACAAAAGAGACACCTTCATACCACCTTCTGGTAGAGGATATCAAAAAATCCCATTAACCCTAGAAGATAATAAACCCTATATCCAAGCTTACTTATACAAGTACAAGGGTAGCAAAACCAAAGTAAAGCTGCTATTGGATACTGGCTCTTCACTAGGTGCATTGTTATTTTTAGAATCCCATAAAAACTTTGAATTACCTGAAAAGTATGTAGAAGGTCCATTAGGCGTAGGTCTTGGCGGAGATATTATTGGATATCAAGCTAAATTCAAATCTCTTTACCTAAGCAATTCCTTGTTTTTTCACAATGTTGTGTCGAGCTATCAAGTCTTAAACAAGGAGGTAGATGCCGCCCTAATCAATAATCGTAATGGACTGCTAGGAAACCCAATCCTGTCTCGCTTTCGCGTTATCATAGATTATATAAAATCTGAATTGTATTTGAAACCGGTTAAAAATTACAATAAGAATCTTTACTATGATAAGTCAGGGTTGATCATCTATGCGGTAGGGAAAAATTTTAATCAGTTCGTCATTAAATATGTTATTAAAGGAACCCCAGCTGATGAGGCAGGTCTCAAGATTGGAGACATGATTCAACGTATTGGTATCGTCCCTACTAAGTTGTTAACCCTATCAGCTGTCAATCGCAAATTGAATAAAAAAGAAGGCAAGAAAGTACAAATGGCCATCATAAGGGATGGTCAAAAGCTGAAGAAAAGCATTATTCTTGCCGATTATCTTGGTGTTAGTCAATAGTCCGATAATGTTAATTTATATTTCGTGGATCTTTTAATTAACTATTATATTATAATTCAGTTAGTTACACATATATATTAACATCATACGACTTAACCCAAACCATCTGCTCTGACTCTCTGATTATCAATCAATTGGCTACACAATCAGTATTGGAAAAAGGAGCAGAAAAGCATATCTTTGCAATCCTTTTGAAAAAACATCAAACACAAGCATGTTCGCGATAGTAGAAATACAAGGTCAACAATTCAAAGTAGAGTCAGGTCAGGAAATATACGTCCACAGACTTGATGCCGCAGAGGGAGATTCTGTAAGTTTTGATAAGATACTAATGACCTCAGATGGGAGTAACACCAACGTAGGTACTCCAACGGTAGCTGGAAGTGTAAAGGCAACTGTACTTAATCACGCCAAGGGTGATAAAGTCATCGTATTTAAAAAGAAAAGAAGAAAAGGCTACAAAGTGAAAAATGGTCACAGACAGTCTTTCTCCAAAATCAAAATTGACTCAATTTCCTAAGTGAGTTGAGCATTTCATTTTTAAAGTAAAAAACTAAAATACCATGGCACATAAGAAGGGAGTAGGTAGTACGGATAACGGGAGAGATAGTAAACCGAAATTTCTAGGCGTCAAATTATTTGGCGGCCAATATGCTAAAGCAGGTAATATCATCGTCAGACAAAGAGGTACAAAGTTTCACCCAGGCAATAATGTCTATATGGGTAGAGACCATACACTCCACGCGAAGATTGAAGGTTATGTAGATTTTGAGACCAAGAAGAAAGGAAGAACCTTTGTCAATATCCTTCCTATGGATGGAAGTGGAGGAGCAGCAGTCAAATCACCAAAGGCTAGAAAAGCAGAAGCACAGCCAAAAGCTGCTGCACCTAAGAAAGCTGCTCCAGCTGCACCAAAGGCAGAAGCGAAAGCTCCTGAAGCACCTAAAGCAGCAGCGCCTGCGACGCCAGCTACACCTGCAGTTGGTGCTAAGCCAGACAAACTAACTAAAATAGAAGGAATAGGTCCTAAAATAGCAGAGCACTTAGGAGCTGCTGGGATTATAACATTTGCTGATTTAGCAGCAGCACCAGTAAGCAGACTCAAAGAAATATTGGAAGCAGCTGGACCAAGATATAGAGTACATATTCCTGATTCTTGGCCAACACAGTCTAAGTTAGCTGCTGAAGGAAAGTGGGACGAACTTAAGGAACTTCAAGATAGACTAGACGGAGGAAGACCTGAAGGATCATCAGAAGAAGAATAACACAAGATAAACTTTGTAATAATCAATTTTTAGAAGGAGGCTCCATTTGGAAGCCTCTTTTTTTTACTCCCCAGCGTTAGCTACCTTTTCTACACTTCCTTTGGTGACCCAACCAATCTCTTTATTTACAAGACTGACTTGATACCAGTCATCAAGTTCATCATTAATCCTAACCTTTACACCTTCAGATAGTATTTCTAACTCTTCTGACCTGTTATCAGCAGCATTATATAACGTTGTACCCTTCATTACTATGGCCACCGAATCATCTGTCATCTGAGTCAATGAAGAACGTCCCGCAAAATGGCAAAGCAGCAGCAGAATGCTACCTATTATCAATATTGTAAACCCCGTCAGTTTATCTGAGCCAGACATACCTAATCTCCATCGATATATTCCAAAAACTGTCATGACTCCCATCAGCAAACTCACCACCAGCCATAGCAAGGGGCTCAATAACCTTGAAAAACTCTTCCAAAATCGCAATACAAAAAAATCTGGCACCTCTATGACTGCTGTATCCACTTTATCTCTAGCTATAGCTAAATTTTGGCGGACACGTCTATCAGACGGTTTTGCGATAAGTGCTTTCTCTAAGTATAATACGGCCTTGCCTATCTGATTAAGTTGTAAGTAGGAGGTCCCAAGATTATGATATAGTTCTGATGAGTAATAACCTTGATCAAGTAGTTTAGAATACTCTGCTACTGCCGTCACATAATTGCTTTCTTTAAAGGCCTCATTACCAGATGCGAAGGGCTGATTATGCTGACCAAAAGCATCACTAAGTACCAAAACTATTAATATTACCAAACTAGTAATTCTCATGCCATCAAAAATAATATCTACAAGCGATAATCTTACTAACGGTTTTGGCCACTTCCAATAGGTGATCTCCTTCTTGGATCACCACTCGGGGGTTTCTTAGGTATTGTATTATCGGAATTGCTCTTGATTTCGCTATTCTCCATGACCTCCTCTACTTTTGATTCGAACTCATCTTTAGCATCTTCATCACTTTCTGAGTTACTATTCGATTCTATATCTCTAGACAGCGTCTTGACAGATGGTAACCTAAGCGAGCTAATATCTGAAGGTCGTCGAGCTGCCTCCCACCTAAATCCAGCTAATTTAAAATCTGACTGTGTCGCTTGCTCCATTGGCGTTAGCGTGGATTCTGGTTGCGTATAGTAGGTAATACTATCTAATTCACTATTTCCAAAATAGAAGACCATTTGACTGCAAAGTGTTAAGTTAGGGCCTATAAATGCATCTTCGCTATCCTTTAAAAAATAGATCGACTCAGCATTGCCTTGTACTTCCATACGCTTCAATTCATTACTATCCAGAAAACTGTGTATAAGTTTACCCTTAATCTGATCATAATAGGTGCCAAGATTCTCTGAGATAATAAATGCATTCTTTTCGGATATAATCTCTTCGACTTTGTCATTTCTTAATAGAATGTGGATAGTATCTCCAAGAAATTGCGTTGTATCAGACCAAGCAACTGGGTTCTTCATGAATCGAAAGATTGAATCCACATCAGAGTAGTAAAGTGAGTCACATACAGCTTGCAAATCAGATTTATAAACTTTTACATTGTCTATAGCTTCCAAATAAGACAGGCTATCAGAGGGTGCTTCTCTTATCAAAGTATCTCCTGCTACATACAAAGTGTCTCCATCCACTTCAATTAACAATAAGGGCTTAAGACTATCAACCACTGCCTTGACATATTCTGTGCTATCTCTATAATAGAGTCTTTCAGTGTATATGGTCCTGTTCTCCATTGTATCGCTATAGATGACATTCCCTACTGCCAACCCCCAATCCGTTTCTTTAATGTACTCAAGTGTATCTGCTTCCAAAACACCTTGATTATCGATTATTCTATTTCGTCCTTCGGCCTTGTAATATTCTGTCTTCTTATTATAAAAGATATGTGGGCCTTCAATTCGAGTATCTTCTTTTACATAACTGCCATCTCCCATAATTGTTATGTCTCCACTTTTATCATTATAGATAATCGTCTCACCTTTAGCTTTACTGATGGAATCTTGCACAAAAGCATTACCAGTTAGCGTTACAGTACTATCCTTTTCTGATACTAATATGTTATCAGCCTTAGCAGTTTTATTATCCTCTCTAATGATAGCCTTATCAGAAAAATATGATCGCCCACTCTCGATATCATAGTATCCATCTTCACAGTATATTTTCTTTTCACCTTGTGAAATATAAGTAGGTGATAAAAAGTAAGCCCTATCTATATCTGTATCGTAATGCAATGAATCACAAGTCAACTGAAAATCTTCATCGATTATAGTCACCTGATCATAGAATGTAGCCCATTTGGTATTGACATCATAAGTCCCTCTAATACTTGACAAGCGCATAGCCTGACGTGTAAGTATAGCAGTATCTTGAAAAGTAGCTTTCTTTGCATCTAGGTTGTAGATTAGGATGTCTGTAAAAAGCTTTTTATCTCCAGACTCCAGGACAACATTATTATACAATCTGGCCAACTTTTCATCTCCTGTATATCTTAATGAATCAGAAAAGACATTGATTGAGTCTTCTTGGATGATGGTAACATCACCTATGGCAAGCAATAGATTATTTCCTATAATCTGAGCTGAGTTAGTATACATATATATACTATCGTGGACAATCTTTACATTTCCTTTTGCTGTCTGGATATCAAGGTCATCCTTAGATTCACGTATAAAGTTTTCCGCCTCTTTGAAAATGATTCTAGTTTTCGTGCTATCACTTTGAGATGCTGATTCGTCTGCTTTGATTATATCAGCAGAGGAGTCGTTAGTAGCTTGGGGCTGTTGTGCTATAAGTTGTAGCGAACATAGCAAATGAGCTATAATGACATATATTGTTTTCTTAGACAAATGGCGCTCATGTAATTTAGTCCGAAGATACGTATTATCCTTCTTTATAATATGTTCTAGTTCTTTTATAATGCTTAGGCATCATCGTACCAAAGTGATGGACCCAATATTTTCCCACCTTAGCCATACCCATCTCCTTCATGTCTGGATTCATTATCATGCGACAATGAGAATCACTGTCTAACCAATCTTCTAAGGCTTCTTCGAAACTGTCTTGTCCTTCTGCAAGATTTTCTCCGACATACTGCCAAGGGTAATTAAAGTCATCTAACCTATCTCCGATATCCTTGCCATCTAAGGATCTGTGTCCAAAAAAGTTATGTGCATCCATTTCTGCAGCATGTGCACGGGCACTGGCAGTCAATGTATCACTCCAAGTTAACTTATGGGTTGGTTTTAGTTTTTTACCGCCACATCGACAACCCTTCGTCCTAATTTCATTGACTTTATACAATATATACTTCTTACTTCTTCCTAGATCTGGCTCAACTTGTGACTGGGCCTGTACACCAAAACTTCCTAATAATATCAACATGCCAATCCATAATCTCATACCGCTACATTTTGTGTCTTATAAAGTTATAGCATTAACGTAAAATATTGTGAGGAGGTTATCAAATATGACAAATTAAGATTTTCATAATTATCTCACCACTTACATGTGATGAATAAGTCATATTACCTAACAAATCAGGCACTTTTCATTCTGATTCGTAAACTATCGGTATTATCTTTTGTCTAACATATTTGATTGCAATTAAAGGGTAAATTTGCCCTCAGATATAACGACTTAAATGAGACTGTCCATACTGGTAATCACTTATTTTCTTATGCATCTCAATATTGGCTTTGCGCAGCCTGGCAATGTTGAGAAAAGCATCGATACTCCACCTATCATTATCAAAGGGAAAGTAATAGATGCTGACACAGGCCAAGGGCTTGACTTCGCGACGGTATCCATATACTCTAAGTCAGATGGCGCTATCAGCGGTGGTGGACTGACAGAAAATGGAGGCTTTTTTTCCTTCAAATCTGACAAAAAGGACATATACGCAATTATAGAATTCATCTCTTATGAATCACATACTATAGATTCTATAGAGATAAGACAAGGTAGTCGGATGATTGATTTGGGAGAGATCTTATTATCTCCTGATGCGGTACAATTAGAGGATGTTGAGATTGTTGCAGAACGAAGTGAGACTACATTCTCATTGGATAAAAAGGTATTTACCGTAGGAAAAGATTTAGCTAACAGAGGAGGAAACGCAGAAGATGTACTTAATAATGTCCCCTCATTAGATGTGGATATAGAAGGAAACATTTCGCTAAGAGGCTCTCAGGGTGTAAGAGTCTTGATAGATGGCAGACCTTCTAGTCTTGTAGGCGTCAACGATGGGAGTGGGCTCAGAAGTCTTCCCTCAAATCTTATTGACAAAATAGAGGTTATAACCAATCCTTCTGCACGATATGACGCGGAAGGTATGGCCGGTATTATCAATATCGTATTGAAGAAGAATACAGGAGGAGGTTTTAATGGAGCGATCGATGTATCTGGTGGAATTCCAGCAAATGCTGGTCTGTCTGCCAATCTCAACTATCGTAAAAACAATCTCAATTGGTTTGTGAATTATGGCATCAATTACAGAACTGGCCCTGGGGGCGGCAATACCATCCAAGACAGACTGACTGATAATGAATTAGATGACAATCTGGAAAGGCAAGTGACAGTCCAAAATAGAGATATGTCAAGAGGTGGCCTGAGTAATAGTATAAGATTTGGAGCAGATTATTACTTCTCTGACAAGGATCAATTAACGGGTTCTTTTAATTATAAGTACTCAAATAACAACAATACAGCAGATCTATTATTCCAAGATTATTCAGATGCATTAGGCAGTTTTGACTTCGAACCTTTGTGGCAAAATATAAATGAAAATCAGTTTTTTGATTTTGATGATTTTGAAAATAGCATCTCTAACGATCTGCTACAATTGACAACATTTAGAAGAGATGATGAGAAGGAAATTGAAAGCGCCTTGCAGTACGACTTGAACTATTCTAAGGAGTTTTCTTCCAGAGAACACAAGTTAAATGCCAGTGTCTCATTTAGAGATAGACTAGAGACAGAGAAAAATGTTTTCACTGAGAACCAGTCCTCCTTCAATGCTGAGGACATTACTCTCAACCAGAGAGGGGATGTAAGAGAAGATTATACAACGCTGGAATTACAACTAGACTATATCCAACCTTTAGGAAAAGACCATAAGTGGGAAGCCGGTCTCAAAGGAAGCCTAAGAGATATAAGAACCAACTACTTGGTAGAACAAGCAGACGCAAATGGTTTCTATACAGCATTACCTGGCCTGAACAATGCATTTAATTATGATGAAGACGTCTTTGCAGCCTACGGCATCTATGGTAACAGATTAAATGATATCAGTTTCCAATTTGGACTAAGAAGTGAATACGCATTGATCAATACCACTTTGGTATCTTCTGAAGATGTACCTGAGAACAAAAGGGATTTCTTTAATCTATTTCCAAGTGGTCATGTCTCTTATCATCTAAATGACACAGATGCGCTACAAATTAGCTATAGCCGTCGAATTAGAAGACCACGTTTTTGGGATTTAAATCCTTTCTTTACTTTTCAAGATAGTCGTAACTTCTTCTCTGGCAATCCCAATCTGAATCCGCAGTTTACTGATTCTTATGAGATTGGCTCCATCAAATACTGGGAAGGCGTATCGCTATCAAGCAGCTTTTTCTACAGGCGTACGGCATCTTCTATTCAGCGGCTGATTACAATAGACAATACAAGTTTTTCTACTTTCCGTATTCCAGTTAATGTAGGGACAACTGATGATTATGGGCTTGATATAACAGCCTCTTATACTGCGCTTAAGTGGCTTCGCCTCAATTTTAATACTAACATATTTAGAAATCAGTTGAGTGTAAATCGAGATGTTGTCGCTCAAGAGGTATTTAGATACTATAGAGATGTACAAGATAACCCTGATGATTTTCAAGCCTTTGAGGATAGATATAGTTTCAATCTTCAGGAAACCGATAATATAACCTGGAATGCTAGGATGACATCCAGATTTACCTTCTTTGACTCTGATCTTCAATTAAGACTTAATTACAGAGGACCAAGACAATCGGCACAAGGAGAATCCCGAGCAGTCACTTCAGTTGACCTAGGATGGAGTAAAGACTTTCTTGAGAAAAAGAATCTATCGGTGACTCTGAGCATAAGAGATTTATTTAACTCAAGGAGAAGAGCTGGCTCTGTATTTTTGGATGACTTCTTCCAACAATCGGAATTCCAATGGAGAAGCCGAACTGGTACAGTTACCCTCAGTTATCGAATCAATCAAAAGAAGAAGCGAGGAGGCAATAGAGGATCAGGCGGTGACTTTGGTGGTGGTGGCGAGAGCTTCTAAGTCCACATGCTCAGCGCATCAATATAGGTATCCAAATGTTGCCGTTTGTTGGTACGCTGATATTGCATTATCCAGCGTGGATGTGGTAATGGCTGTATATCATCAAACCAACCGTGCTTTTCATTTAATAATCTGAGGTAGTTATAGTTCTTACCTTTTCCCAAGCTAAAAGCAATAGCGTTATTGCAAAAGTACTTAGACTGGAAAGACAGGCTTCTAACGATTAGAGGCTCAGTTGCATTCAATAGTTTTTTGTCATCATAATAATTGTAGTTCTTCTTGCCTTTAACAAATCCTAACGGGCACACAGAAGTGACATAAAAGAGCTTGTAGAATATATCAGGACCACCTAGCTTATCTATAAGTTCATAGATAAATAGTGAGGAAAGTTCTTGCTTTAAAGGGAAATCATGATCTATATCACATACTTCTTTCAGGTGGTAGGGATCGGTAAATGGGATACCTGTCACACCTGCTCCAAGCCGACCAGGATTGATACCAATGAGAAAGATTCTTTGTTGATTGTTGCTATAGTACTTGTTATAAAAGCGACTCACAAGATCCCAAGTCTCATCTTTTTTGAAGGGATTCAGTATGCTAACCTCTGACATCTTCGGTATCAAGTGTCCAACTACTAATGACTTATAGAACCTTAGGTAATGATGTGAAGCGAACTTAGACAAATCAGAACTGATACATTAGAGTCAGTGCCGTAGCATTAGTACTTAGCGTAGCATCTATCATTAGGGTATCGTCTGCGTCAGTAAAGCCCGTATAGCCAGCAGTAATCGCTGGAATTACTTCAGCACTTAATATGATCCTATCCGAAATATCTAGATAGAAACCTATAACGAGACCTAAAGAGGGTTGGATAGTAACCTGTCTTGATCTATCTGATTCATTGATTTCTCTAGAATTATACAAGATAGAAAACCTATATTCTGGACCAATGTACCAGCCGAAATCATCCTTAATGCTTCGTCTTGTTTCTTTTCCAAATGCATATCCAATATTGGAAGAAAAACTGTTATCACGGGTACTAAACAAAAAAGAAGAGATCAAAAATCTGTGTCGACGGTATATGTTATCAGATTTGGATTTCTTATACATGAGGTTGAAATCATTGAATCCAGAAAATCTTAGACCTAGCTCTCTTTTAACGGGATGGCTATTTTCTGATTGAGAATGCAACTTTTCGGTATGAATAATCATACTTATAAGTAGGAATAACATGATAAGCTGCTTAATAGGTAGAGTGTAATTAATAATAGTCATAATAAAGACTTAAAAGCTGAATGTTGAATACCTGAAATATAATTAATATAATGTAGTTCAATTTAGAACAACAATACACCGTTTAACCTGTAATTATTAGTAAGTGAAAAAAATCAAAAACATACAATTCTTTAGACTACCACTTCTAGCTCTAATGTTGGCCATTATTGGATGTAATCAAATAGACACATTGGAGACTGATCCTGAATTAGTTCCATATTTTCAGATATTTGCAGATGAGGCAGCAATCAGAGGGATAGAAGTCGATTTTGTAGAAGCCAATATAGAAGGTCTACTCCAGAATATTGGCAGATCAGAAGTCTTGGGTCAATGTTTTCGAAACGAGCAAAGACCTCGTAAGGTGATTATAGACAGAGATTATTGGACTGATGCTGAAGAAAATGACAGGCAGTTTTTGATTTTTCATGAATTGGGTCATTGTTTTCTGGACTTAGAGCATGATGACAGAATAGATGGAGAAACCAATACTTGTGTTAGTATTATGCACAGTACATTGGATGCTTGCCCATTTATGTTTAATGATGATTCAAGAGTGAGGTATTTAGATGAACTTTTTTCAAAATGATTAAATTTTTAAATTCAGATATGAGACAGATTTATATTGTAGGGATAATTCTAATAGGATTTTTATTTAGTGGGTGTGGAGACAATAGTCCAGACCTTATAAGTATTGACGAATTTATAGAACAAAATAATCTGGAGGTAGAGGAGACTGCTTCTGGTCTAAAATATATAATAGACAACCCAGGTTCTGCAGAGAAACCTAACATTTCTTCCATTGTGACGGTAGCCTATGTAGGCAGAAGAACCGATGCATTAATTTTTGACTCGCATCAAGGCTTGAGAATTGGTTTGAGTCAGGTTATCCCTGGATGGACGGAAGGCATTCAATTATTTGGTAGAGGAGGATCTGGCACCTTATTGATCCCTTCTCCATTGGGATATGGAACTAGGGGCTTTGGGCCTGAAATTCCGCCCAATGCTGATTTGATTTTTGATATAGAAGTACTAGACTTCTGAGTCCACGCTTAGATTTTAAAGATTATAAGCCAGGACTCCTACTTAGGAATGGTCATTTCAATACCATCTACCCTGCTTTATTTAGAAAGCAAATAGATCCTAATTATAAACGTGAAACTGTAATCACCAATGATGGTGACTTTCTGCATGTAGATAGACTTGGATATCAATCCAAGCGACTAGCTATACTCTGTCATGGATTGGAAGGCAGTAGTTCATCCAAATACATAATTGGAACTGGAGAAATTCTCCACCAAAACGGATGGGATATTGCCGCTATTAATTACAGAGGCTGTTCTGGCATGATCAATAAGCAGGCAAGGTTTTATCATAGTGGGGCAACGGATGATATCCACGAAGTTGTATTACAAATAGGAAAGAACTACAATGAGATTGCGCTAATAGGATTTAGCCTTGGAGGAAATCTAGTACTCAAGTATCTTGGAGAAAATGTGTTTGCCTCTGCAAGAGCAGTCATGTCTGTCGTTGCTATTTCTGTACCCGTTGATTTAGAAGCAGGCTCAAAACAAATCAGCAAAAAATCCAACTTCATCTATGAAAAAAAATTTCTGAAGTCTTTGAGAATAAAGGTTAAGGATAAGAGCGAACAGTTTCCAGAATTATTGGACCCTACCCTTCTTAAGTCGATTAATTCCATCTATGATTTTGATGATGTCTACACATCCAAACTTCATGGATTTAAAAGCGCAGTAGATTATTACAAACAAAGTAACAGCAAACAATTTCTTGGTGGCATCAAAGTGCCCACACTCATCATCAATGCGCTCGATGACCCCTTTCTACCAAAACCATGTTATCCGACAAAGGAGGCCAATCGCAATCCTTGGATCACCTTAATAACGCCTAAGTATGGTGGGCATGTTGGATTTGCAAGTACGACTGCAAGCCACTATTGGGAAGAAGAAGTTATCAATCTATATCTAAATGAGGTCAGCAGCTATTGACCAGAAACAAAAAAAGGTGACAAAACTGCCACCTTTAAATCGACTAATAATGTCAATATTTATTTTACAGCGAAAGAGACTTTTAGATTAACTCTATACTCTGTCACTTTACCTCTTGATACAACTACACTCTGCTCCTGTACATACGCAGACTTGATGCCCTTGATAGATTTAGATGCTCTTGTAATCGCATTCTTAGTTGCATCTTCCCAACTCTTTGTAGAATTTGACATAATTTCTACGACTTTAATAACTGCCATACTATTTGATTAATTATTTGATATTATAAAAAGTCGTAATATAAACCTATTGTATTATTAATGCTTGAAATGACCATCTAACCTACCATAGAAAGCTATTAAACTTATTAAAATTAACATTGCTGGTATAGGAGTTAGAATATGGAAACGTGCTGGTGGCCCTGGAGGGGAATACCAAAACCCCTCAGGAACTGGTTGCTTAAATAAGGTGAAATATGCGGGGTCGTTATAGTTATAATTAATAGAAAAATGGCCCATTGACCATGCAATAAGCAAAATTATGGTCAACCCTAAAGGCCAGTAAATCTCTGGCCGTTTGAAAATGTTTGTAGAGGGTCTAGTTATAGAATTAGCACCACCAATATAAAGAAAGAGCAAGCCCGCTCCTACACCTATAGCATCAAGTACTACGTCATTAAAGTCATAATAGAAGGCTACATTTTCCAAGATCAAATATTGGTATAGTTCATCTAAGGCACCGAGGACTACACCCCAAACCATTGTACTTCTATACCGTCCAATTATTGGAAAAAGCAGCATTGCCAGAATGGCATATTGAACCAAGTGTACAGATTCTACATAGACCACCATCAAAAAATAAAAGCAGCAAAAAAAAAGCAATAGCGTCACTATAATATAGGAACCAACATTTGCAGGCGGCGAAGCTTTATTTACATTATTCCATCCTGTCACTAATGTTAATATTATCAGTGCTGTAAATATGCCTGCAACTATTAAATTATAGTGTGCTCTACTGAATTCAGAAAAGAAGTCATTAACGACGATACCCACTTCATTGTGTGGTATCACAACCAACAGATAATAGATGATGCATACAGCAAAAGCTAGTGCCGGACGTGCACTTAAAAATCTTTCAAATCCAAGCATGTATTAGCTTTCGACTATTTTATGCACACTCTGCGCAAAGTGAATCACATCCATTTCCTCCAAATGGAGGTTGACGGATGCTCTTATAAATGTGCTTCTCCTGTATCCAGTTAACTTAGCGTGAATGCCATACTGCTGCTCTAGCTGCTTCTTAAGTTCCTTGGATTCTAAGCCTTTGATATTAAAAGTAACGATCCCACTTAAGTTATCTTTATCAGAAACCAAATTTACGTCTGGTATTTCTTTAATCAGCTTGACCATGAACAAAGCCAGACTTTGTATTCGTTGAAATTTTTTTTCATAACCTACCTCTTCTTGAAAATCCAATACTGCCCCCATACTTAGAACATTCTGAAATGCAACTGTACCGGTATAATCGAATTTGTGCATAGTTTCAGCATCAGGGTGCGGGCAAGGTAAAAGGGGTTCTATCTCTGATTCCAAACCTTTTTTAATATATAACATACCTGTACCAAGAGGTGCTGACAGCCATTTGTGCAAACTGCTTATATAATAATCACAATCCAAGTCTTTAATATTCTGAGGAATGTGTCCTACACAATGAGCACCATCTACCATTACCTTTGCGCCATATTTATGTGCCAATTGGCAGATTTCCTTCACTGGCATTTTGAGACCAAACTGATGTGTAATTCCCGTAACAATTACTAGAGCCGTCTTTGAGCTCATCTTGTCTTGAAAATTAGCTACAACTTTATTGTTGTCATACATATGCTCGTCCAAAGGCATAGCAACAGTCTTGATTATCACCTTCTTAAGTAGAGCAAGCCTTTTTGCCATAGTCTTGACATAAGGATAAGCCATCTCAGATATAACTATTTCATCACCTTCATTAAATGGATAGCCTAATAAGATATGATTAATGCCTTCTGTAGTATTTCTCACATAAGCAATCTCATCTGGTTGTGCATTAATCAGTTGGGCTAATCTTTGAAGTGAATGATCAATCCTGTCATACAAACTTTCCTTTATTTCATATGGTGCTTGTTCACACAGCAACTTGACATTCCTTATATAACTATTATATACATTAATAGGCATGACACCTGCACTGCCAGTATTAAAGTTTAAATTGCCATTAGGATCTTTGAAATATTGATTAGCTATCTCAGTCCAAGTACTATTTGCTGACAAACTTTTATGAGAAAGCGAAGTCAGACACTTTGCACCTAGTCCGACAATGGAAATATCTCTAATAAAATGCCTCCTTGATTTCATGAATAATGATTGAAATAAGATTTCACAAATAAAGATGCAGACTTTTTGATTACCTTTTCATAAAACTGCGTCATAATATTACGAATGCTAAAGGATCGACAATATAAAACAGATTTTGAGAAAGTAACATATAATATTTTGCGTTAATATGTTTTTTTCACTCTAAATTTTGACCTTTTCTACATTTATTGCTATATGTTTTGTCTTAGGCCATATATTGATTAAATTAGCATTTATCTACCTCAATTAACTGCTGGTCGGCATCTGTTCATTTACACACACATATCAATCTTTTATATATGAAATCTAAATGGTGGTTCTGGGCGATTCTATTCCTGATATATCTCGCTATAGGACTTTGGCTTTGTCATAAATTTATTTGTGGTCTGATATAGGATTGCAATCAACAATACTTAACAAAACGAAATGAAATATTTTTGGATATTCTTCATCCTTCTTTTGATCTGGATGATTATAGGATATTTTCTTTGCAGAAAATTTATATGCACACCTCCAATTCCAATAGACACCTGCGGTCACTGGGATGTGGATGACGGATCACATGATATTTTTGACATTGACCAAAATGTCCACTTTAGAAGATCTAGTTTCAATCATTTAACCAACTATACTAATGTAAATGCAGCAATAGATCAGGTTGCTAATTACCTCAAGAACAATAATGATAGATTCCTTACTATTACTGGAACCTATGACACTTTAGAAAATAATTCGCATAATCTTCTTCCTAACCTTGGATTGGCAAGAGCTGATGATGTGAAGTCATGGCTTGAGTCTAAGCAAGTATCTTCCAACCAATTGGATATCACATCAAGAGTGTCTGACAATTGTTACAAAGGCGATACACTTCGGAGAGGTATAGAGTTTGCTTTTACTGACAAGATAGATGACTCATCCAGATTAGCTGCTATTAAAAGCAGACTCTTTGGGAAGCCTATGATGCTATACTTTGCAACCGGATCAGATAACCCTAACATAACAGCGCAGCATAGACAAGATTTTGCTGACTTATTTTATTACTTGGATCATGTACCAGGTTCTAAGCTAGACGTAGATGGTCACACTGACAATGCAGGTAATTTGGCGGCAAATATCACCTTGTCACAAAACAGAGCAAATGATGTAAAGAATTATATCATGACGAATGGTGGTGTCCCACTAAACTCTATGGATACAAATGGATTTGGTCCTAATCAACCCATTGCACCAAATGACACGCCTCAAAACATGGCTAAAAATCGACGTGTAGAGGTTACTTTAAAATAAATTCGAAAAACAACAACAATAAATATTTACTACAATGACTCTTTCTATAACTACTCCATATTTATTCGCCTTCGGAGCTGGACTTTTTGGATGTCCTTGGTGCATATTGCTGCCACTATTATTGATGCTTGGAGCCTGGTTACTCGGGTGGTTTGGAGCCTGGAACTGGATGAAATCTAAATTCTTTGGTGTAAATGAAGAATTAGAAACAACTAGGAGAAAATACAATAAGCTACAGTCAGATTACAACGGCTTTGAGTCTAGATACAATACACTTAATTCAAAGTATGAATCAGATCAAAGCAGCTGGAAATCAAAATTTACTTCTTGGGAGACTGAAAAGAAAAGTTACACGAGCCAATTAAGTGCCAAGCCAAAAGAAGTCTTCAAAGAAATAGAAGTGATCAAAGAGGTACCTGTTGTACAAGAAGTAGAGGTTATTAAAGAAGTGGAGGTAATCAAGGAAGTAGAAGTTGTCAAAGAAGTAGAAGTTGTCAAGGAGGTTGAGGTCGTCAAAGAGGTGGAAGTGGAAAAGATCGTTGAAAAACCTGTAGAGGTCATCAAAGAAGTGGAAAAGATCGTAGAAAAACCTGTGGAGGTCATTAAAGAGGTAGAGGTCATTAAAGAAGTGGAAAAGCCCGTAGAAGTGATCAAAGAGGTAGAAAAGATCGTGGAGAAACCAGTAGAAGTGATCAAGGAGATCGAAATCGTCAATGAAGTTATTAAAGAAGTTGAAGTAGAAAAGATTGTAGAGAAACCAGTGGAAGTGATTAAAGAGGTAGAAGTGATCAAAGAGGTAGAAAAGAT
>CAZPUF010000044.1:0-16920 GCA_964589705.1 uncultured Saprospiraceae bacterium
GTATAAAGTTTGAGTTTTGTAATTCCATAAGGCGCCTTCTCCCAGTGCGGAATCAACCTTTAATTCTAGTTCAGCTGTTATTTTGTCATTAGTATTAGTAAGTCCAGAGTTGTTATTGTTTCCGCAACTTGCTGTGAGTATTAAATATAGTAGTACGATTATTTTGGTGAAAGTCATTTGTGTTTTGTCAATTGGTAAGTTCATTATATTTCTAGCTGAGGTCTGTGTTTTTTAGTGAACTAAAAGGTCAGTTGCCATCACAGCCAGGCTTAGCATCCAGATCTGATCCTAAATAAATATTACTGATCCCTATATCTACATTTTTGTCAGCACTGAGTATCAAGGCTGAAGTAATTTTAGTCATAACAACTCCTATGTTAGCGAAGCAACTTAAGCTAATACGGTACTCTTTCCAGTCTCCTTTAGCAATGTTTATGTCAAGGGTCTGCTCACAAGCGGTGCCTTCGCTACACATACCTAGCTGTACAGTTGTGGCTTGGTCAGAAAAGGATTTAGCAGAGAAAACTAATTCCATTGCACCATTAGTTTGTCTAGCCATATTCACAGCCTTACTCGAACTTATACGCAGTTGTTCAGAGTCAGACTTAGTCCACTTGAGTCGGAGTGCATCTTCTTGCGCTTGGTGATCTGTTTTGGTAATAACTAATCCACCAAGAGAGGTAGGGAAGCTGGCAATCTTTTTGCTCAGATTGTCTGTGTTGAATTCTAGAGTCCATGGGTCGACTGCGGCTCCTTTATTGAAAAATTCACCTGTAGAAGCTATTGCTTCAGTCTTGATACCAGAATCTTCAGAAAGAACTTTCAGAGTTTCTGTGTTCTTATACGTGAGGCCATAGCCAAGCTCAAATAGTGGCTGAACTGATTTTGCTACAACAGCAGTATTAGGCCATGAAAAAGATAAGCGACCTTTAAAATCATAGGAGGCATCTCTCTGGAAAAGCATATCGGAAATCCCGCCTCCCTCACTACCTGGTAGCCAAGTTGCTACAAAAGCATCTGATTGATTTATTTCGGGATTTGTCCATAGTGGTCGTCCAGAAAGGAAAACTGAAACTACTGGAATACCTTTCTTTTTATAAGCTGCTAGTTTGCTAACATCAAAATCGTTAGGAGTAAAATCCAAATTTTCTCGATCGCCTTGGAATTCTGCATATGGATCTTCGCCATACACAGCAATTACCACATCTGCTTTAATATTGGTATCACCGTTTTCAGAATAAATCACCTTGCCACCAGCTTGGGTAGCTGCAGCTTTTATTCCTGCGAGTATGGTTTCGCTATTAGGGAATTCTTTGTTACTGTGCCCAGTGCCTTGCCAGGACAGCGTCCATCCACCACATATTTTAGAAATGGAATCTGCGCCTTTACCTACGACTAGTATAGTCTTAGAGGCATCTAAAGGAAGTAAGCCTTGATTGTTTTTAAGTAAGACCATAGATTCCCGTACTGCTTGTCTTGCGATGGCTCTGTTTGCTGGTAAGGCAAGTTGTTTTTCGTCTCCAGCATTGGGTCGAGTGCTAGGAGCACCTTTAGTAAATATGCCGGAAGCAATTTTGACTCTGAGTATACGTCTTACGGCATCATCGAGACGGGACATAGGAATGGTACCGCTTTTGACATGCTTTAGTGTGCTTTTCCACAGACCCTTCCAGCTATCAGGGGCCATATACATGTCTACTCCTGCATTGAAGGATTGTGGACAATCAGTATTAGAACATCCTGGCACTTGTCCATGTCCATTCCAGTCACCGACTACAAAACCATTAAAACCTAGCTGGCCTTTTAATACATCCGTTAAAAGCTCCTTATCTCCATGTAATTTTCTGCCTTGCCAGCTTGAAAATGAAGCCATTACGGTCTGTACCCCTGCGGGTATAGCGCTGTAGTAACCAGCTGCATGGATTTTATATAATTCTTCCTCGCTTATAATTGCGTCTCCTTGGTCTACACCTTTTTCTGTAGCACCATCAGCTAGGAAGTGTTTAGCGCTAGATATCACACGACCAGCTCCCATATAATCTGCAGTGCCTCTATGTCCTTGTAGTCCGTTTACAATTCTATCTCCATATGATCTCACTATACTGCCGTCCTCTGAGTAGCCTTCATAACTACGTCCCCATCTGGTGTCTTGTGGTACGGCTAGCGTCGGAGCAAAAGTCCAGTCATGACCTGAGACAGTAAGTTCATGTGCAGTAACCTCGGCTATTTTCTCTATCAAGTCCGGATTATTCATCGCACCCAGTCCTATATTATGTGGGAAGACAATAGCGCCTGAAAGGTTAGCGTGGCCATGCACGGCGTCTATTCCCCATATACAAGGAATCGCTACTTCTACACCAGCTGGATCTATCGATGCATTATAATACTTGTCAGCCATCTCTAGCCAAGTCTTGGTATCTGCATAGGGTAGAGGTCCAGGTGCTGAGTTGCCGCCGCTGAGTACAGAACCGAGTCTATATTTTTTTACTTCTTCTGGTGTAATGGACCCATTATCAGCTTGTATGACTTGCCCTACTTTTTGCTCTAGACTGAGCTTTGGAAGCAGCTCATCTATCTGAGCTTCTATAGCCGGGTCGAGAGCGAGGGGGGTAATTTTGGGCCAGTTTTCTGGATTTACAAGATCGCCCGTCTGGTCTATTTTTGAATCTTTACTAAGGTCAGCTTTTAGGGCATTATCAGTTTTGATATTCTTTGATTGGTCACAACTATATAGTGATAAGGCAATCATTATCAGGAGGAGGGTCGTAGTATTCAGAGACTTAAAGCGCATCATATTTAGTATGACTTAAAGGGTTAGTTTATCCATAAAACTGGGCTTAGTGGCCCTTCTCGAACACAAGTTATCTAATGTCACTTAACTCAAAGATTTGCTCAAAATCACCTTTTTAGTGAATTGCCTCTAGTTTTAAGTTTTTCAGTATATAATGTGGAAAACGTTTAAAAAAAAGAATATTATTCTGATAATTTGAGGTTTCAAAAACTAATGTGTCAAATACCCATTCATTTTGAGCTATTTACCCCTCTTAATATCTTGAATTGGAACCTATGTTTGTACTATTCAATACGACCACTAAATGCATGGTTGTATTGTATTTTAACCTGATGAATTCACTAAAAAATTAAACTATGAAAAACTACTATGCATTGGTTTCAAATCTGATGCTATTGCTCATTTTTACAGTGGCTATTTCTAATTCCGCCTTCAGTCAGAGGACTGTTCAAGGAAAAGTTCTAGATGGGGCTGGAGAAGCTCTTATAGGAGCATCTGTTCTGGTAAAAGGAACAACAATAGGTACCATAACAGATATCGACGGCAATTACACCATAACCCTTCCCCAGGATCAAAACATTCTTCAAGTTAGCTATACGGGATATGCCGACCAAGAGATAGATATGACTGGTCAGTCTAATCTTACGATCACATTGTCTGAAGACTCCGAACTCTTAGATGAAATAGTCGTCATAGGCTATGGTCGTCAGAAGAAAAGTGTTGTGACAGGGGCAGTAGGTAAAGTAGATGTAGAACAATTGGCGAGCAGATCACCTGGAAGACTTGAATCAAGTATACAAGGAACAGTGGCGGGAATTGCCATCACTCCTAATTCAGGTGCACCAGATGCGGGATTCAGTGTGAGGATTCGTGGTACTGGATCCAATGGTCCTTCTGAGCCTCTATATATAGTTGATGGAATGAGAACCAGGGATATCAGCTTCATAGAATCAGCTAACATAGAAAGTCTTGAGATTCTAAAAGATGCAGCTTCAGCTTCCATCTATGGGGCAGAAGGCGCAAATGGTGTCGTTCTTATCACAACTAAGGATGGATCTGGTGCTGAGAGTGGCATATCGTACGGCTTTCAATATGGGCAGCAATCTTACAGAGGCAATTTAGAACTTATGAATTCTACACAATGGAGGCAGTACCTAATTGATGCTGGTGCCGAAGGAGTGGAAGACATCAACACTACTCAGAGTACCGATTGGCTGGATAATTTATTCGAAAATGCACCCTTGATGAGACATACTTTAGGCTTTGATGGTGGTAATGAAAAATTGTCTTATCACGTAGGCGCTAACTATTTTGATCAAGCGGGTATCGTGGGAGGTTCCGATGATTCAGAATTCAAAAGGTTATCTGCAAATCTTGGTCTTAAGGCTGAATTATCCAGCTTGATATCAGTAGGTGCTAATGTTACTTTGGCTAATGAAAGTTCAGTTGGTGGCGGAGCAGCTAATGTTCAATTCGGTGATGTCAATGTAGGAGGATTGATCTCTAATGCCATCTTGTTTGATCCTTCTCAACCAGTATCGTATACTGGAGCAGTTCCAGACTTTGTAAATGGGCTGGACCAAGGTTTATTGACTAGAGATGAAAATGGAAACATCTATTCACTTTCTCAAGTAACGGATGGTGAGATAATCAATCCGAACATTACACTCAGTCAGTCTAATGGTGACGGGGTTAATAGCACGACTTTATTCGGATCCATATATGGAACTTTGAATTTGACAGATGACTTAAGTGTCACTTCCAGATTTGGATTTGATAATAATAACGGAACTTTCCACAACTGGAATCCATCCTTTTTTGCGACGCCTACCAGAAACAGTGTTGTTGCTAATTCAGTGTACAATTTCTTCAGTACTGTAGCTTATCAGTGGGAAAATTTTGCAAATTATAACATAGATCTGAACGATGGAATAGAGCTGGACTTGTTAGGTGGTGTCTCCATTTTCTCGCGACAGTTCAGAGGGGTGAATGGCAATGCGTCAGGGCTTGCAGCAGAAACACAAGAAGCTAGTTACTTAGATGGTTCAGAAGCCAGCTCATCAATATTAGGACAGAACACTTTGACCAGACTACAATCTTATTTTGGTAGAGCAACGTTGAATATTTCTGATAAGTATGTATTTATGGCCTCACTTAGAAATGATGGAACTTCCATCTTCAGAGGAGAAAATCAAAGAAGGACCTATCCTGGAATTTCTGCAGGATGGATTATCAGTAGGGAATCTTTCTTGGACAATACAGGTGTGCTTAACTATGCGAAGCTAAGAGCCTCGTGGGGTCAAGCCGGATCTTTGTCTGGTGTGCAACCGGGTGAGGGACAAGAGTTATTACAAGCCATATTTCAATATGCTGGTGGCATTGCTGTCGATCCTGTCTCACTTTCTAATCCAGATCTTACTTGGGAAACAAGTGAACAGATCAATATTGGTCTTGACTTAGGACTTATTGCGGACAAACTGACCTTTTCTGTTGATTATTTTAATAAGAAAACAAGAGATTTAATAACGACTTCTTCTCCTCCGGGATTCATAGGTAACGCTGCACCAGTTGTAAATGCCGGTACCATGGTAAACAGAGGTTTTGAATTTGAGTTGGGTTATAAGAATAGTGATAACCCTAATTTTAAATACAGAGTTTCAGCTAACGTGACTGCAATAGAAAATGAAGTGACTGAACTTAATGCCGTGGATATTTTGCAAGGCTCACAACAAGTCGGTGTATCTTGGAATCCTACGGCCTTTGAAGTGGGGCAACCTGCTTGGTATTTCAGAGGTTATCAGACAGATGGCTTGAACGATGATGGTTCACCTAACATTATTGATAACAATGGGGATGGTGTTATTTCTCCAGAAGATTATGGATTTATAGGATCACCACATCCTTCATTGCTTTATGGCGGTATCGTCAATTTGGAATTTGGCGGTGGCTTTGATTTTACTTTGTTTGTTCAAGGTCAGGCAGGAAATGATATTCTGATGGGCTTTAATCGTACGGATAGAGCCAGAGGAAATAAGCCGACTGTATTCTTGGATGATGATTTCTTTGCACCTAATCTGGATGGTCCAGGATATGAAAGTGATTTTTTAGTATTTGATGGCTCTTTCTTACGTGTTAAGCAAATTCAGTTAGGGTATGATCTGTCGGATAAAGTTTCATTTTTGAATAATTTAAGGTTCTATGTATCCTTGGAAGACTATTTTACACTTACAGATTATCCTGGCTTGGATCCTGAAATAGGTAGTACCTTCAGTGATGCCATTGGAATCGATAGAGGAACATATCCAATACCTGGAAGAATAATTTTTGGAGCCACAACTAATTTTTAAGAAAAAAAAATACTTGTTTTGAAAACTTATTATAAAATAATTCTAGCCATTGCGGCCTTTTCATTCATCACCATGTCCTGTAGTGACTTTTTGGATGTGCCGGTGAATGGTACTTTGACTCCTGATTCATTTTACAATTCAGATGAAGACGCTAATGGTGCAGTACTAGCTGCGTATGACATGCTCACTTGGAATAATAATTTTTGGGGCTGGTGTGCGCCAGTATTCGTAAAGACCTTACCTTCTGATGAAAGTAGTGGGGGAGGTGCTTCTGCAGGTGATCAGCCTGATTATGATGCCTTGGATAAGTATACCTTTGACTCTGGAAATTCCAAGATGGAAGGCGTATGGTCTCTGGCATACTATGGTATCTACAGAAGTAATCTGGTCATAGATAATGTAGAACCGAATACGGATTTGAAAAAACAGCATATTGCTGAAGCTCGGACACTAAGAGCTTATAACTATCTTGATATTGCTGCTTTTTATGGAGGAGGACCTTTGTTGACAACAACAAATATTTCTCCAGAAGAATTTGATCAACCAAGAGTTTCTCCAGCAGAATTATACCAGCAGATAGAAACTGATCTGGCTGCAGCTATTCCTGATTTACCTGTAAAGAGTGCCTATGCGGATTCTGATAAGTTCAGAGTATCTAAAGGAACTGCTCAGTCCTTGCTGGGTAAAGCACGACTGTATAATGAGGATTATGCCGGTGCCTTAGCAGCCTTCCAAGATGTCATTAACAGTGGTGAGTATCAATTGGATCCAGACTTTGCAAGTGTCTTCAGAATAAACGGAGAATTAGGTTCGGGTTCTATTTTTGAAGCAGTTTTCTCAAATGATGTAGGACATAACTGGGGGACTAATCCGTGGGATCTAGGACAGAGCGAAAGACAATGGGAAGCAAACATGCACATCCAACTCATGGGTCCTAGAGAAGGTGAATTCGGAAATACTGCGAATGGTATAATTGAAGGATGGGGGTTCAATTATCCTTCACCCAAGCTAGCCGAGATGTATGATGCTGCAGGAGATACAGTAAGGAAAAATGCTACGCTTATGTCAGAGGAAGATTACAATGCTGACGGAGGAAATATTACTGGTAACGCTTACGATTACAATGGTTATGTAAGATTAAAGTATGGTACGTATCCTGACGAGAGTGATCCAGAAACTTCTGTTCAGCAGAACTATGGAACGAATTGGAGACTTATAAGATATGCAGATGTACTCTTGATGGCGGCTGAGGCAGCAGCTTTCAGCGGAAATGAAGGACTGGCAAGAGAGTATATCAATGAAGTAAGAGCGAGGGCTGGATTAGCAGCAATCACTTCTTCCGGTGCTGAGTTGGTAGAAGCATTACAGAATGAAAGAATGTTGGAGTTGGCATTTGAAGGATTCAGATTCATCGATCTCATACGATGGGACTTAGCTGAAACAGAATTAGCAAGTGAAGGATTTACAGCTAGACACAATTTGTTCCCAATACCAGCTGATGAAATATTAAGAGCACCATCTTTGGAGCAAAATCCTGGATGGTAAGCTTACTAGTATAAGAAGTAGTTTTTTCATAGTTGATGGGGGGATATTTATCCCCCCTTTTTTTTATTTTAGCTAAAAGCGAATTAGACTTATGCGCAAATTGTGGATGATACTTTATGCCCTCGTCATCATAAGTGCTTGCAATTATGACAACAATTCAGGAGACACTTCTTCTACAATTAGCTCAAAAATATTCTCAGCACTTAGTCCGGAAGAGTCAGGCATAACTTTCAATAATAAGTTAGCCGTAAATGATAGCATGAACTATTTCAGCTATGGTTATTTCTATATGGGTGGGGGAGTAGCAGTTGCAGATTTTGATAATGATGGACTGACTGATATTTTCTTTACAAGTAATATGGGTTCGAACGAACTATATCTCAATCGAGGTCAATTTGAGTTCAGAAATATAACTGCAGAGGCTGGTCTTGAAAGAAGTGGTTACTGGCATACTGGCTGCTCGGTCGTAGATATAAATGCTGACGGAAGACCGGATCTCTATGTCTCCGTGGCTGGCAAGTGGAATGACAGATCTAATCTGCTCTACATTAATGAAGGTGTTAATGATGAAGGAATTCCCATTTTTTCGGAACAGGCAAAGGCTTATGGCTTAGCAGATTCTGGATATAGCATTCAGACAACTTTTCTAGATTATGATAACGACGGTGATCTAGATGTCTATGTCGTCAACTATCATCCCACATCTTTTAATTCTACCGTTAGCGATTACGTTAAACGCAGTAAGAATTTTAAGTGGGAAGAATCCGATCATCTCTATGAGAATAAGGGCAATAATAAATTTGTCGATGTCACCGAGCGAGCAGGGCTTTTGAGATTTGGTTTAGGAATAGGAGTGATAGCTCAAGATTTCAATGAAGATAACTTGACGGATCTCTATGTGTCGAATGATTTTCATACGCCTGATTTCTTTTACCTGAATAATGGTGACGGAACTTTCACTGAATCAATGAAAGATTGTTTTCAGCAGACAAGTTTCTATGGTATGGGTATAGACGTTGCCGATATAAATAATAATGGTCATAAAGATCTTATGCAAGTCGATATGACCTCGCAGGACAATTATAGATCCAAAGCCAATATGGCGAGTATGAATATCCCAGCTTTTCGTGCTATGATAGAGAATGATTTTCATTATCAATATATGTATAATAGCTTGCAAGTATGTCAAGGGGTAAAGGAAGATGGCTTGCCATTCTACAGTAACGTGTCCAAGGCTTATGGACTCGATATGACGGAATGGAGTTGGTCTTGCCTGTTCAGTGATTGCGATAATGATGGAGACGAAGACTTGTTTGTCACTAACGGCGTAAGAAAAGATATCAACAATAAAGATTTTTTCAAATGGTTGAAACAGACAGACACCAAGCTGAAGATAAAATACAAGGAGCTTTCTTTCCAGCAAGTGACGGATCGAATGCCTGAAGAAAAGTCTCCGAATGTGGTCTACAAGAATGCGGATGGAACGTTTGATCAAGTAGAGGGCGGTTGGGGTTTAGATTTTACAGGCTTCTCCAATGGTGCAGCTTATGCCGATCTCAATAATGATGGCGCTATGGAATTAATTGTCAATAACATTGATTCCTTTGCTATGATTTTCAAAAACACGAACACGACCAATAACTATCTGAAACTGAAGCTGACTGGTTCGGAAAATAATACCATGGCTTTAGGTACAAAGATTACTTTAGCTGCGAACGGAAAAATCCAGACTAAGGAACATACGTTAGTGAGAGGTTATCAGTCTTCCATGGATCCCATACTTAACTTCGGTGTAGGGCAGGCGCGCACTGTGGATAGTTTGTTAGTCCAATGGCCAGATGGAACAATTACCAAACGGTATGATCTTGATTGTAATCAGTTATTTGTTTTGGATCAGGAGAGTGATGGTGTACGACAGGCAAATACTATTTCAGAAAAAGCTAAAGCATATTTTTCAGAGGCTTTCATCCCAGGTTTGAACTGGAAGCATGTGGAGAACAATTACGACGATTTCAAACGAGAAGTGCTATTGCCTCATGCCATGTCTTCATTTGGTCCTGGCCTTGCAATTGCAGATGTAGATGATGATGGCAGAGCAGATGTTTTGCTTACAGGGGCAAAGGGTAGTTCGAGTTCTATTTTCTATAATCGCCGGAGTGGCTTCGAAGAGCAACAGATCAGTCAAGAAGGCAAAGAAGATGTTGCTGTAACGGTGGTAGATATATTAGGTGACACCACGAAAGAAATACTTTTATCCAGCGGTGGCAATGAATTGGATTCTCTAGGAGATTCTTATTATGAACAAAGAGTGTACACGGATGGAGTTAGTTCCACCCTCGTTTTTGATGCGCCGAAGCTGAGCGCAAGTTGTGTTGCAGTGGCAGATATAGATGGTGATGGTCACAAAGAAATATTTTATGGAGCGCGACAGATTCCTGGTAATTATCCAGCAAGGCCTAGTTCATTTATCTACACGACGAAAGGAGAAGAGCTAACTGCAGCGACGGATGAATACGCAACAGGTCTAGACCAAATCGGTATGGTGACTGATGGGATTTTCACCGATTACGATGCAGATGGAGATCAGGACTTACTGGTAGTGGGGGAGTGGATGGCACCTACTCTTTATCGGAATGATAATGGAAAATTAAAGCAAGTTTCCCAAAAGGGTCTGAGTGATCAAGTAGGATGGTGGACAGATATCTGTGCAGGGGATTTTGATAAGGATGGTGATCAGGATTATGTGCTTTGTAATTTGGGATTGAATTACAAGTATAAGATCAAAGAGGGTGAGACTTTTGATTGCTTTGCAAATGATTTCGATGGTAATGAAGATTTGGATATCGTCTTGGGTTATTATCAAGATGGAGAGCAATATCCAGTCAGAGGCCGACAATGTTCCTCTGAGCAGATTCCAGAGCTCAGTAGAAAATTCAGGAACTACCACAGTTTTGCTTCTGCGTCACTGGGCGATATCTATACATCTGAAAAGTTAAAGGAGAGCTTGCATCTCAAGGCTAATCAGTTTTCGCATATGTATGTAGAGAATGTAGCGGGAAAACTGGTAGCCAAAGAACTCCCGATGGATTTCCAATTATCATCGTATAACAAAGCAATTCCCTATGATGTCAATGGGGATGGATTTCTGGACTTGGTGATGGCTGGAAATATTTTTGACTCGGAAGCAGAAACACCGAGGGCAGACGGAGAGTATGGTACAGTGGCGCTAGGCGATGGGTCTGGTGATTTCAGGAAGTGCAGCTTCGAGGAGTCTGGCCTATATCTTCCTTATGAAACTCGAGACATCGGTATTCTTGAAAGAGAGGATGCAGTCTATTTTTTATTCGCTAATAACAATGCCCCCTTAAGCATCTACAAGTTAGCAGAGTGACGAGCCTAATGATGATGGTGCGCTGATTCGCTGATTTTCATTTCTAGCGGCAGGTAGTTTTGTACTTCCAGTCTTCCACCTTCAATAAGTTTATATTTTCTATTGATTGATATCTCAGAGAACGATTGTACTTGACTTCTTTGCCAGTGAACATTGATGGAATCTATGACGGTGGCAGTGCCCACTCCTAATTCAGCCTGAAGGCTATTGGAACCGAAACTACTTCCAGTTCCTATGGTATGATAAATCCGACGACCATTATTGAGCCAAAGTTCTATTTTGGTTCCGATGGCACTCCTGTTGGTTTCGACACCTTGTAATTTCAGGACTATCCAATTGTTAGACGTCATAGGGTTTTCAAAACAAACATTGGGAAAGTTATCGCCTTCATAGGCACCACCCATGACAGCATAGATGTCTTGGTCACCATCATTATCATAGTCCGCAAAACAAACCGCGTGCCCTTTTTGTATATGCCCAAATCTACCAGCCGAGGTGACTTCTTCAAAAGATTGACCTTCATTATTCTTGAACATTCTATTAGGAATGACGGAGTTCAGAGCAGGCGCCCCTGTGCCGATATAAAAATCCAGCCAACCATCATTATCTAAGTCACCATAATTGGAACCCATCGTAAACATACTCTTGTCAAGTTTGTAAGCCTTACTAACCTCCGTAAAAGTTGTATCACCATTGTTGAGATAGAGTTTGGATTTATTTGTCTGGACTGGCTTACCTTGGATTTCCTTTGAAAAATCATCTGCCATATTAGCTTGACGTATATCGTAGCTATTTACAAATAGGTCAGAGTAGCCGTCATTGTTTACATCCCAAAACCAACATGGAAAACTGTAGAGCGGTTCCTGCGCTTTGCAAGACTTAGAAATATCTCTGAAGGTGCCCGATTCATTTAAGTACATCTTGTTTTTACCCCCTAGAATAGAAATATAAAGATCAGGCCAGCCATCATTATTGATATCTCCAAAGTTCACACCTTTGACAAACGCTTTTATGTCACCAAGCTTATAGGCTTCGGCACTTTCTATAAAGGAGCCATCGCCTTGATTGATAAAGAGTTCGCAAGGGTGAATTTGGTTTCTTTGGGATTCATTACCTATGAAGAGATCTAAGTTGCCATCTAAATTAACGTCTGCCCAAGCAGCTGTCTGAGTAGGGTGGGCAGAATAGATTCCTGAAGATCGAGTAACATCAGTAAAACTACCATCTCCATTATTTCTAAGCAGTGAATTCGGATGCTTACCACCTTTGCCGAGCCAGGCTCCTCTTAAGATTAGAATATCCTTATTGCCATCGTTGTCATAATCTGCATGAATAGCATTCAAACCACTGACAATTCCATTTAGTCCCGATTCCGTTGTTGCATTACGAAAACTATTACCAGTATTAATATAGAGTTGGCATTGGTCTTCCATTCCATAAGATGTTATAAATAAATCAATGAGACCATCATTATTAAAATCATCGAAGCAAGAACCACCCGATAGGCCATATTCTGCTATGCCCAGCCCCATTGCAACTTCCTTGAAAGCCGGAAAATCTGCTTTTTCATGATCAGTATTGGGGTAGCTTAGCTTATAGCTGGCAGGAACTTTATCTGGGTAATTTCCTAAAGTCATATGTGCTAGATTGAGCAACCATTTTACGCCATCACTAGGTAGTTTTTCATATATTTTCTCATAGAGGGTTATAGCCATTTCAGAGCCTGACCTTAGGGTATGTTGAGCCTCTTTATGTAATGGGACTATGCACGAATGTTCATTATGATGCTTGAGACAATTAGTCACTTCACCTTTTCTCAAGTAAGCCAAGGCTAGCAAGGCAACTACCGGCATAGAATTCTTATCTCTTATATTTTCATCTAGACTGTCGTCGTAGCTGAGTTGCTTTTCTTCTAGATGTGATTCAAGTTCATTTATACATAAGTCTATCTGACCGGATCTCAACAACTCCCGACAATACAAGAACCAAAGTTCGATTTTTTTATTTGATCCAGCGTTAGGTAGTAAGCTCTTGTAGTATTCAGCCAGCTGAGTATTCCAATGATAATTAACCAAGGGGTCACCATCTTTTACGAGTGTGGCCAATTCTTCCGACATGTTTTGCGTCTCTGAGCTGGTATTGCCATTGTCATTACAAGAAGGTGAGAGAAATATCAGTAGAATAGCTACTGTAATTAGAAGTGCTCGAGCTAATAGCATACTAGACTGATATTTTACTGGACTTGTATTCTGAGGGATTAATGCCAAATTGCTTTTTGAAACAAGATCTAAAATACTTGAGATCATTAAATCCTACTTTGTAAGTTATCTCTGAGACGTTAAATTGACTTTCTTTGAGTAAGGATGCTGCTTGATTGAGTCTAATAGTTCTGATATACTCATTAGGAGATTGATTGATTACAGATTTTAACTTTCTATAGAGTTGTCCTTTGGAATAATCTAACCCCTTCGCTAAATCAATTACAGAAAATTTTGAGTTACTCAAGTTGTCGATCACAAGATTCATAGATCGTTCTAGAAATTGCTTGTCCAGGTTAGAAGCCTCAGTTGCTAAAACAGAATTTGTATTAATATTAAACTTCTGAAGTTTTGCAGCAATTTCCCTGTCATGCTTTATTATATTATCGATTCTAAGTCTCAGTAATTGTGGCGAGAACGGCTTGGTCATATAGAAATCAGCCCCATATTCGTATCCTTTGATCTGATTGTTGTCTGAGGATTTAACGGTCAATAAGATGATAGAGATGTGACTGGTAAGTTCATTGGTTTTTAATTCCTGACATAGTTGATAGCCGTTTTTCAATGGCATCATAACATCTGAAATTATAACATCTGGAATTTTAGCTAGTGCGGTATCAATTCCGACTTGTCCATTCTCTGCCCATTCTACATTGTAGATATCTTTAAAGTAAGTGATGATATAATTCGCAATATCAGGATTGTCCTCTACAAGAAGTATAATAGGCAATCCTTCAATAAATTCAATAGGGTTACTACTGCTAGTCGGTGATAGATCAGGAAGAGCAAGTCCAGTATTGATAAACTTAATTCCTTCGCCCACTTCCAAATCATCAAAGTGACTTCTTCCTTTGGGCAAGACAATCTTGAAAGTTGTGTATTGCCCTTTTTTGCTTTCTATAGAGATATTTCCTTTGTGTAATTCTACTAGCTGCTTTACAATCGATAGACCTATACCTATCCCGCTTACAAGGCCCTCTTCGTTCTCTCGGAAGTATCTATCAAAAATTTTGTCTATGTTTTTGTCTTCTATTCCTATCCCATTATCAGTAACTTCCATTTTGATATGGGCGGAATCATTTTGGATTCTTACAATTATGTGCCCCTTGTCTTTGGAATATTTTATTGCATTCGAAAGCAGATTTGAGAGCACCTGCTCCATTTTTTCTTCATCATAGAATAGAGGGATACTACTATTTTCAACGATCAGTTCTAATTTGCATCCCTTATTATTTGCCAGACTTTGGAATTTATCAATGACAGTTTTAGTAAAGTCAATAAAATTATATTCCCCTACATTTAGTTTGATAGCCTTAGATTCCAATTTTGCTAGACTTAAGATCTGATTGATGTATTGCATAAGTCGCTCAGCATTGGACAGCATTACCTGAGTATTCTCACTTGTAAGCTGTTTATCAGAATCTTTAGTGCCTTTCAGTGGCGAAATGATCATAGTGAGAGGCGTGATCAACTCGTGAGAAATGTTAGCAAAAAATTGGGATCTCAAATCTGAAAGTTCTTTTAGTTTTGCTATTTCTAAGTGCTCTATCCTGAGCTCTTCCCTCAATTTGAATCTTGTGATGATGCTCCTTGCCACGTAATAAATTAGGGAGCAAAATAGTAGCGTATATATTATCCAAGCTACAAGACTGTTGTACCAGGCCTTTTCAATACAAAATGTAAATTCCGCAGGCGTCTCATTCCACACTTGATTGTTGTTCGAGCCAAGTACCTGGAAAGTGTAAGTTCCAGGTTGCAGATTTCTATATTCTATTTTTCTTCTCTCTTCGATATCTTGCCACTCCTTGTCCTGCCCTTTTAGTCTTATTTTGAATTGATTCAGTTTTGATTGACTGAAGTTGAGTGCTGAGAATTTAAATGCGAGATCATTCTGCTTGTAATGAAGATCAACTTTCTTATTTGTTTTTGAAAAATACTTATAGTCGGAATGGATGCTATCGATTTCTTGTCCTGAAACAGTAATGGATGTTATCACAACAGGGGGCACTTGTTCATTAAAGACAAGCTGATCGGAATTATAGTAGTTGATTCCTAAGGTGTTACCGAAGTAAATATTTCCGTTTTCAGTTTTTGTACTAGATCCACCTATGAATTCATTAGACAATAGACCATCTTGTTGTCCATAAGAGGCAACTTTGTCCGTACTTAAATCTAACGCAAAAATACCTTGATTAGTAGTAGCCCAAAGCATGCCTTCATCGTCAAATTCTATAGCTGCTATATAGTTACTAGGGAGATCATTCTTAGTAGTATAAGTGACAGGTTCCTGATAAGTAGTCAGTATTCCTACTAGGCCATTAGTAGTTGCAACCCATATATTACAATTAGCATCTACTTTGACATCATTCACGGCATAACTGAAATTAGTGGTTTCGTCACTAAGCAGTGTTTTAGTCTTGATGATATTATAGTCTTCATCTAGTGTCAAAAGTTGTATGCCATTCTCTTCTGTCCCAAGAATCATTTCCCCTGTGCAATGCTCAGTTATGACTCTCACCTTGGTACTAAGTAAGTCTCGATTGCCAAAGGTTTTAATGCGTTTATTATTATCAAAGATGTCTATTCCATCTCCAAGACATGAGACCCACATCTTGCCATTTTGATCTTGTAGTAGTGTATGGATAAAATCTCCTGATAGTTGTAGGTCACCAGCATGTTTTGAATTTAGTAGATCATGTGTTTTAGTCTGATGATCATATCTGATGATTCCATCTTTCCACATACCTATCCATAGTTTATTATTATTCCCAGCTTCTAAAGCTGTAATTGCTTGATTCGAGCCCAGCACACCAAAATCATAGCACTCAAAACTTCCATCCTTCTTACTCTGGGAATATAACCCGCTGCCATCGGTACCTATCCATATATGTTCTTTTGTCTCAATTATACTACTTGCTAGATCTAATTCTACATTTCTATTACTGCACTGGAATTTTTGGATCTTTTTGAACTTGTTCTCAAAATTGTCAATTTTATTTAATCCCTTTAGATACAAACCTATCCAAGTCACACCAGATCTGTCTTGATAGAGTGACCATATGGAATTACCGGATATTTGATTCAGGGTTGCAGTATTAGAAAGGTACTTTTTTACGACTCCTTTATTCAGGGTATAAAGTCCTTCGTTTTCTGTCCCTATAAATAGTTTTGATTGACTATCAATCAGAAGGGAGAGTATGACAGTATTGTTTAGCTCATGGATAATATTGAATTCGTCTATTTTGCCATTAAGATTTATTTGTATTTTTTTAAGGCCATGATTTGTCCCTATGTAGAATTCATTCTTTTTTCCGGCTACAACACATCTTATTGGGACATCAGTGTCAAGAGCGGAAGTTATAACTCCTGTTTCTTTATTGAGCACTATCAAGCCTGAAGACCAAGTGCCCATCACAATAATATTCTCTTTGCCTGTCACACATGTTATATAGTCTTCTTCCAGCTGCGATACATTGAATATGGAAGAGTTGTATTTCTGATCTTTTTCGTTGAGTCGTAATAGACTTATACCAGCCTTTTCAGTTGATATCCATAACAGTTCATTTTGATCTATATAAAGATCAGTGA
>CAZPUF010000045.1:0-16819 GCA_964589705.1 uncultured Saprospiraceae bacterium
ACTCAAGGTATCGGTCATCTGGTTTTCATCACCAAATCCATGTATATCTAATGGGAAGTTATGGAAGCTGGAAAATTCTATGTGTGATGCAGACCCATCTACCCTTAATGCTTTAAGCGAGAGGCTAGGCTTTGGGTCTATTTTTTTATTAATAAATGCTGCTTTCATAATCATTTGATCCCAATTGTCTTCGAATTTTTCGTAATCTGGATCTGTTTTGATGAAAGCTATACGATTATCCAACCCGTGCTTGTATTTGGATCTAATCCTATTTATATATTCCTTCTCAGTATACTTACTGAGATAGCGCATGTATTTTTCGAAGAAGTCATAATCTTTAAATAGCAGATATCTGTATACATTATTTCTTTGATACATTTCTTCTTTAGAGGCATTACTGTTGACTCCTTCTCCAAAGGCATCCCAATTTTTAGTAATGATATGTAGATAGTCGCCAAAGCAATCATAACCAACTGGTTCCATTTTGCCGGTATTAGGATTGAGATAGAACCTTATGTTTGTAAATGCTTGAGCATGCCAGGCATGCGTCACATCCATCAGCGCATAATATCGTGCCATGATATCTATGTCAAAGACTTCCTTAGCGGTCACTTCCTCTGCTATAAAGGCACTGAGATTCGCATACCCATATTCATAGGCGGTTTTAAAGCTATCTTCGTTTAATGACTGCTTATTGAATAATTCGATATTAGATGCCTCTATCCATGGAAATTTCTTCAACTTAAGATTGACATTTTCCCAGTAGGCATCGTCTGTATGCTTAAGTATCGGTCCTACCTTTTTTTCGTTTCTAACTAAAAGTTGGTCTTCAAAATGATGCTCGTATGCATAGACTCCTAAGTATTGGTCATTTAATTTGACATTGATAAAATCATAGTCTGGGACTACTATGCCTTCGTCTTTAAACATGTTATGCATTAGCCATTCTGCAGTATGTGATCTTGCTTTACTGTTATGTATGCTGAATGTATTCATCCCCCTCCATTCTTCGTCATTATCCAATACGATTCTAAATGACCACTTGGCCCCTTTGAGATGATCCATCAGATCTCCCTTCAGTCTGATTTTACATGAGTAAGATTTTTCACCTATTCGGATTGTAGCAGGGACTAGGTCATCTTTGGAAGAAAACAATAAGCCACTCTTAAGGGCTTCCTTTCTTTTTTTTGCCAATTTTTCATAGTCGTTTTTTTTCAAATCTATTTCTATAGTCGTCTCACTAAAACTATCAACTACAGCAATCTGATTTGCGGATTCAGTCTGTTTCTTTTTTTTACTTGTTTTATTAGAGGAAAGTAAATTAATAGCTGGATACAATAGTATTATAAAGAATAAGAGGCCCCATAACCGTATGGTCCTCATCCTTTCTTGCTTCTTGTTTATACTACCTATTCTCATGCTGCAAGTTGTTCTCTGATCCAAAAAGATGTAGCTACGAAAGTTATGATTCCAAATAAGATCCAAGTTAGTTTCTTATAGATTAAAGTTAGTATACTCGTATCTATAAGCTCTCTCATTTTATTGTACTTGGATTTTTGGTTCATAGAAAGATTATGGAATTCTCTCAATATCTTTTGCTTAATATCAGCATTGAGTCTATCCATCATTTGCTTTTCCGATACTGAGGCATCGGTGTATCTTATTTCATTGAGTTCCAGTTCTAACTCAATGAATTTTTGAAAAGGAAAGGCACTATTCTTTACTTTGTCTAAAGTGATAGTGGCAATGCTTTCTTGATTACTATCGCTTATGTATACCCGTTGTCTGGTCTGGTAGAGTTTTAGAGACTCTACTAATTCTTCAGGTTTAATTCTATACTGAGCAAGAAGAGCTGTTAGCTTTTTTCTGTCAGATTTTCCCAGATGTTTGAGAAATACGTGCCTTGTGGCAATGTCATTATGCTTCCTCTTATGTGAGACAGGAAATTTAATTTCAGTCCTGGTTATCTTATCTTCTGAGTAAGGAATCTTATACTGGACTAATTCTTTTATAAGTACATCATCTAGGAATCTCTTTCTATACCGTAGGCTTACTTCTTCATTTACAAATAGGTATTCTGGTGTATCGTAATAAGTATCTACAAATGTTTCTACAGAGGTAGTGCCGTTTAGTGCAGTTGACCCATAAGTATAACTTGAGACAGCAAAATTGGATTCAATAAAGTTCCATAGGTTTTCAAAATCGCTTTCTGGCACACTGATTTTAAATTCATTCTCCAATCGTCCTGTCTGTCCTGACATATAATTACACAGTCCTAGTAACATCAGCGTATATATATAACGCCTGGAAATCATCCAACCATGTTGTTGTTATCTACAAATGAGAATTCTGCTTCCTGATCGAGAGATAGCAATCCTGATTTGGCATTGGATATTTGAGAGACTTGCTGAGCTTCGACGACATAAGTCATAAATAATTTGCCTTTGTTATGACTCAATCTTCGCATTTCTATATTCTTAAATTGTGCCATGAGTATTTCATTGATTTTTTCTTCAGATAACAGTGATGATGATACATTGACGACCATCTGATTATTGAGCTGGTTGGCTATGCTTCCTTTTCTCTGATAGAAAGACTGCAGATATAGTAGAGCAAGAATAAGTATGAAGGCGATTATAGTCGCATGACGCTGATTAGCACCCATACCTAATCCGATGCCTATTACTAAGAATAGGAAAGTGAGTTCTTCAGGCTCTTTAATCGCAGCTCTGAATCGAACGATGGATAGTGCACCGACAAGTCCTAAAGAAAGGGCTATGCTTGACTTTACGATATAAATTATCAGCATTGTGCTTAGGGACAAAAGCATGAAATTATTAGAAAATTTGTTGCGATTACTTACTGAGGTACCATATCTCCTATAATATCTGGCCAGAATCCATGATAATACAGCAGCGATAAGACTATTGAGAATGAAAGTCTTCATGTCAATAATCTCCTGTTGGTAATCCAGAATTATCTCGTCTATGTTCATGTTTTCAAAGTGTTGAGGTAAATATAACTAGTCACCTATAATATAAAGTACTCTCAAAAAAGAATATTGGGCAATCATCCAAATGTTATTTTGAGCGAACAGATAAAATTTCACAAATTTGTTTCTAACAATGATTGATAATATTTTAATTTTTGAGCATCGAATACAATCGTAAGTGAGTAAGGCATGAATGACTATTATGTGAGATATATGAAGTATGGTGGACTTGGACTGATAGGGGTATTATTCATCCTATTACAATTTATTGGATGTCAAACAACCAATGATAAGATTCAGTCCTTTAATTTTCAATTGCCAGAAAAACAAAAAGGCATGCATGTCTTTGGGTTAAGAGGGGCGCCAGACTACACATTCCTTGAAGAGTACAACCTGAATTGGATTACGATAGTGCCATGGGGATATCAGCCAGATTACAACAGTCCAGTCGTTAACCATGACAGAAGAGGAGGAGCTTCAGAAAGAAAGCGGAGAGACTCAATGTGGGTTGATAATATCCTTAATCTTAAATCACAAGGTTATAAGGTCTTTTTGAAACCACATATATGGATACATGAACCATCTAAGAATAAGTGGCGATCAGATATTTATCCAGATAATGATGAAGATTGGGAGTCATGGAGCAGTACTTACAAAGAATTTATAATAAGGTATGCTAAGGTCGCTGAAGAGGCAGGTGCTGAGATGTATTGTGTGGGCATGGAACTGACCAGATTAAGTGTAGAAAAACCTGACTATTGGAGATCGCTTATTGCAGACGTTAGAGAAGTATATAATGGCAAGCTGACTTATGCTGCTAATTGGTATAAGGAATATGATCTAGTGGAGTTTTGGGATGACTTAGATTATATAGGCGTTCAAGCCTATTTTCCTCTAACGAAGAAGGATTCGCCATCTATAGAAGATGTGTCAAAGGGGTGGAAGAAATATATTCCAGAATTAGAATCCTTAGCTAGGAATTACCAAAAACCACTGCTGTTTACTGAGATAGGGTACAAGAGTATGGAAGGTACTGCCGAAAAGCCCTGGGTATGGGTAGAACAAACAGAACGCAATTCGTCGTCATATGCTCCAGAATTACAAGCATATTGCTACGAAGCATTTTTCAAAATGTTATGGCATAAAGAGTGGTTTGCAGGTGCCCATATTTGGCAACTTAGGGGCGATTATGGCAGAAGAAGACCTTTTAGAGAAAATGACCTGGATTTTACACCTCATAAAAAGCCAGCTAAGGAGGTTATTGCCAAATGGTATTCCTCCTCTGCTGAATAGGAGGGATAACTGTCTTATATCTCGATAATCTATGTCAAAACATCGGTTCTGTCCACCGATTGTACCTTTTTTATACTATTTCAAGTCAATTTTTCTCTTTGTCTCGTCGTGCAATCTCCGTTCGACTGATTCTATGCATCCATAAAATAGATTGAATTCTTCAGCTGATTGGCCGTAATTGGAACTTCATGAAAACCTCCAGGAATGTCTTAGAAAAAGGGTCTCTGTAGCGTACCAAAGGCAATTTTCTTAAGTTTTCTGCGTACACCAAGTCTGAAATTGTGGTAACGAGCTGACATCCTTAGATGATTTTTGGAGTATTTTTCTAGAAATCAATCTATATTGAGATTAAATATGGATTGTTCTTTAACACAACCCAACTCCATTTTGGGTAATTTTCGAAGCAATTAATTTGTAGACAATCTTTTATATATTTACTTTTTTTTTAATATTTGCTTCGCCAACCTTTTTTTCACCGCCTATCGAGTGTTATAATAGTTGATTTCTATCAGCCAATAGTGAATTTTTTCGCATTGGAAAAAACCTTTAACATATGGAAGTATAACACCTTTCATAGTAAGAATTTTAACCAAAACGAACTCGGCTTATGCTTCGAAAATTAGAGGGATTATTACCGTATCAAAAGGTACTTGTAACTGGTGGATGTGGATTTCTTGGAGGACATATTGTCCCTTATCTCTTAGAAAGAGGACATAAAGTCACTGTATTAGATGACTTATCCACGGGCACTTTGTCCAATATTCCTCAGGAACACCCTAATTTAACATTTATTCAAGGTAGTGTACTAGATTTAGAATTAGTGCAAGAATATGCACATAACAAGGACTTAATTATACACCTGGCAAGTACTGTGGGTATGGAGTTAGTGTATAGCAGACCTAATGAGTCTTATATCATATCTAAGACAGGTACGGAAAACATGCTGTCCACACCGTCTCATATTCCAATCGTATTATTCTCCAGTTCTGCTGTATACGGGCAGACTTCATTAAGTCAAGTGGCAGAGCACCATTCTGTGACTCTAGATGATGCATTAAGCTATGATGGAGATGTATTTGGATACGCAGTAGGAAAATGGGAACTGGAAAATCTTGGTAAGCTAGCCATGGAGAAGGGACGTCAAGTCATGATTATTAGACCATTTAATGTAGTAGGTACAGGTCAATCATCGGCATATGGTATGGTTGTTCCCAAGTTTATTAAGAAAGCGCTAGTAGGCGATCCAATAGTCGTATATGATGATGGAGACCAAAGTCGCTCATTTACTTGTGCAGAAACTTTCACCTATTGCCTATATAAGCTGATGAGTAATCAGAGAGCTTGGGAGTATCCTCAGAATATCATCAATATTGGTGCTGACCAAAGCACCACCATCAATGAGTTGGCCAAGATTGTGAAAGAAGAATCTAATTCATACAGTAAAATTGAATATCTGGCATATAATAAGGTCTTTCCTAAGAAGAAGGATGTAAGACATAGACGTCCGGATTTAGGATTACTACATGAGCTAGTAGGCGAAGAAATAGAGTGGCCTACTATTCAGAATATTGTTTCCAGAATGGTGGCTTATCATTCACAAAATCAAGTCATTGCTGTATAGATTGTGAAAGAAAACAGCGTTGTTATTCTCGGAGCGGGATTGACTGGCTTATCTGCTGCATCCGTTCTTGGAAATGATGCAACAGTTCTGGAAAACACAGATCGCCCTGGTTGGTTTGTCAAAGCAGTAACTCAAAATGTATATGGGTTAGACCATGTGCTGCATTTGCGGCAGATTACTCCTATGAAAAAAATGATCAAGCAAGTTACTGGTGTAGATCTACACCCAATATTTTCAGAAGCATGGATTGAGATGGAAAAAGGTAAATCGGATTTATCCAATCAGGCTTAACTATGACAAATCTAATGTTTTTCATAGCTGCAATTGCCTCCGGCATGATCTCTACTTGGTTGGCAAGACAGTTTGCTCTATCATTTAATATTGTCAATAATCCCACAGGTTTGGTCCCTCAGCATGTCAAGCCTGTAGCTTACTTAGGAGGCGTAGGCATTTATTTGGGCATCTTAATTGTCTCATTGATAATCTATCTTCCAATCAATGGATTGCCAATAGTTTTTCTAGGTCTGAGTTTTGGTTATCTCATATTGGGTGTAATCGATGACCTCACCATATTCAGCCCATTAACCAAATTTGTCTTCCAAATAGGCTTAGCAACAATAAGTGTCCTGTTAGGTGTCTATTTTTCATTTACTGGAGTTGTTGTTTTGGATATGATTATATCAGCATTTTGGATTATAGTATTGGTCAATGCTTATAATCTAACGGATGTTTGCGATGGCTTAGTAGGAGGCTTAAGTGTGGTTGCTAGTCTCATGATATTTTTTCACGTAAGAGATGTTGGCATTTTGCCAATGATCGTTGCAGGTTCTACAATAGGATTTTTGGTTTTTAATGCCCCACCTGCATCCATCTTTATGGGTGATGCAGGTAGTCATCTGCTAGGATTTATCTTTGCATATTTTTCATTGACACTCCCTTCTGGTGGACATATATTCTATGACTTTTTGCCTTTGGCCTTAGTCAGTGGTGTTGTATTATTCGAATTAGTCTTCCTCATCTTTGTCAGAACAAAAAAGGGCCTAAAATGGTGGAAAGGTAGTATGGATCATTTTGCTTTGAGGCTACAGGCTACCGGCAAGTCTAAGTGGACCACAGATATTATTGCATGGATATTAGGCGTCTTTTGCTGTATACCTTTGGTGCTTAAAGTATTAGGAATAACATCTTATTATTATTGGATTTCTATCTTATTGATATTTGGTGTCTTATTAGCTTTTGGGCTATATTTATTGCGCATAGATATATATCAAAATTCACCTTCTACTACACCTAAGCAATAATATATTGGCAAAACGAATACTTGTACTAAGCCAACTGTATTGGCCAGATGAAGTAGCTGTAGCACAGATGGTTACTGATCTAACCAAATATCTGGATAACAAGGGATGTGAAGTGACGGTATACTGTAGCCGTCATGAATACGAACATACGGATAGAGCACATTCTCGACTGGATAAACTTCAGAATATAAACATACACCGAATCAGACATACTAGCTTTGGAAAGGGTAGTAAATTAGGTCGTATTATAGATATCCTCACTTTCAACTTAGTTATATTTTTTAAGCTATTAACGCTTAAGCGCCATCATTTTGATCTAATGATTGGTCTGACTAATCCGCCACTATTATCATATATAGGATTACATATTGCAAAGTGGAAAAAACTACGCTTTTATTATTGGGCAATGGATTTACAGCCAGAAATTTCTTTTCGTCTTGGATATCTTAATAAAGACTCATTAGCGGCTAAGCTCCTTTCTAAAATGAGCAAGTATATTTATAAGCAATCAGATGGCATAATAGCATTGGACGTGTACATGAAGGCGTTTATTGGAGCACATGCTGATAAAGATAAGATTCAAGTGATTCCAGTGTGGCCTGCCACAGTCAAACAGGGAGAAGGTAATGGGCCCAATGCATTTAGAGTCAAGCATGGCTTGGAGAACGATATAGTGATCATGTATTCTGGTAATCATTCTATAGCTCATCCTATGGATACCATTATGGAAGTAGCACGATTACTAAAGGAGGATAGCAGATTTCGATTTGTGTTTATCGGTGAAGGGATAAGAAAGAATGATGTACGCGAATTTCAGAAAAAATATGAGTTGGACAATATGCTGTTGTTACCATACCAACCACGAGAGCAAATACATATTTCGCTTTCCGCAGCAGATTTTCAAGTTGTCATATTAGGTGATAATCTAGTCGGGTTGACGCATCCTTGTAAGATATATACAGCGATGGGATTAGGCATTCCAATTCTATTTATTGGGCCTTCTCCTAGTCATGTGTCTGATTTGGCACAAGGTCATGATGGAAATGTTCTTGCTGAGCATGGAGAGGAAGAACTTATAGTACGAGCACTTCAGTCCTTTGCAGATCAAAAAGTAACTGATGACTCCATAGCAACTTATAATAAACAATTAATAGCTCAGGCCTATACGCCGGAGCATAGCATGCAGGCAATTTATAACTTTTTACAAACAGGATAACTCCATTACTCAATAAGAACAGAAATTTCACGCTGACCAAAAGCTGATTTTACTTCAGCCAAAATATTCAGGTTGTTATCTTTCTTAGAAATTTCGATTATGCCATAATTGCTGCCGGTAAATAGTGATGTGTTATTTACTCTCCTATTGTTGGCCTCCACTCTGTTATTATCATTTATTGGTTTATTAAGACTACTGGAAGTGATGTCATATAGATTGACTTCATTGTGTACTATAGATGATATCTCCGCTAGATGTCTGTCACCACTTATTATAATAGGATTGGATAATCCAAGTGAGGACATCAGATCAAATAACTTGGTTCGTTCGCTTGGAAAATTATTCCACTTTTCCCAACCATGTTGCGCTGCTATAACTTGTATGCTACTTGCAATAATATTTACATCCGCTTTTGACTTTGAAAGCGCCTCAGTGAGCCATTGCCATTGTTCTTCGCCTAGGACAGTACCTTCATTTTCTGCTTTATATTTACCTCCTTTCCCCTTGAGTTTATCTCTGAAGTACCTCGTGTCAAGATAATACATATTGACAGTGATGTCTCCTTTCTTTATAGTGGACTGTCCATAAATGCCTTTTCTCTTTCTTCTAATATCTTTGTCAGGTATATCTAAGAAATCTAAAAATAATTCTGCACTTGCATCTTTTTGTTTAAACTCTTTTCCAGCATCATTTTTTCCATAATCGTGATCATCCCAAGTGCCATTAATTGGCGTTAACTTTTTGAAATTAATATATTCTGTATGACTATTTTGTTTGTCATATTGCGCTTTCATTTCAGACATATCATCTGTGTCCGCATATATATTGTCACCTAGCCAGATCCACTGATCTGGTGATTCTTGTCTAATGTCATTCCAATAAGCTTGTGTTTTGGTTTCGTCATTGCAAGAGCCAAATGCTATTTTGATCGTATTGGTATCTGTCGTGTCAGTATTAGCCTTTTGTACACTCTCTATTTTCAAAATCTCTTTTGATGACTGTTTGCAATTGGTAAAAAGTAAACTGATTAATATGGCTAATAAAATAGTATTGAAATTGGGCATTGAGTTTTTAATTGCTAAGTATTAAAAAAATAGTCTCTGATATATTGAGACTAATTTAATTCATTAAGTTTATTGTATTGAATTTTATTGTCCAATATTAATTGATTTAAATCAATAAATATTGGTGTAATATATTCCCTAATCAATATAACTTTTATTATGAAAATTAATTATCAGCAATTCTATTATTTATTTTTATTAGCGATGATTGGCATGAGCACTCAGAGCTGCGTATCCAATAAAGCTTTTCAAACCGCTCGTACAACTACAGAGGGAGAAGTTTCTTATGGTGGTGGCATTTCATTACCAAGGGCAGATTTTTTTGAAGGAGTTCAAGATACACTTGGCGCTTCGGAACCATTAAGTTTAGGTGGTTTTGTATTGGAGTTTTTTGGGCGCTATGGTATTAACGAAAAACTAGATATTGGATTAAATGCAAGCCTAATAGGGACAAGTAATTTTGATGTGAAATATCAATTCTTAGGAGATCACGAATCAGAGATTGCTGGTTCTATAAGTGCTGGTGTAGGTATACTTCGAATTGACGGAAATGGAGGTGTTCTTGAATTTAATCTCCCAGCATATTTTTCTTGGCATCCTTCAGAGAATTTCGCCATCTATGCTTCTCCAAGATATATATTTAGAAGAGTTGGAGATGATAGTGCTAACTTTCTTGGTGGTCTAGGCGGTTTGAAAATTGGTGGACGAAATGCTTTTTTCGCAGAATATGGATTTTTAGGAACCAATAGTGACATTTTTGGAAGTCAAACGCAACTCAATATGGGTTTTGGTATAAACCTGAACTAAGGATGAATATTATATTCATTAAAGAAAAGGTATTTGCAATTTGGATGCCTTTTTTTTATGTCTTTATTGACGTTTGATAGATAAACCATCTATCAAAATAGTTAATAAATATGTGGAATGATTTTTTTCGATTAACTTCCAATCCATGAGGGTTTTTGCCACCATACTTACCTTTCTTTTTTCATTGTCCACTATTGTAGGACAAGTATCTTTTGGATGCCTGACTTTGGATTTCGAAACGATTCCAGGCGGTGTCTCAGCTAGTGGTGTGGTTCTCTCAGATCAGTATCGGAATACTTTTGGAGTCACATTCTCTTTAGAGGGAGGTGGCAATCCAGTTTTGGCACAAATAGGTCCTCCAATAGAAGCTTTCCTTGGAGCAGGTGGAATAGCTGATAACCCAGCAGCAGTTGTTGATGTAGGTGATTTCTTTTTGACTGATGATGGCGCACTTACAAATACAGCTCCGCCAATTATTCTAACATTTGATGTGCCAATCGATACATTTTCAGGTTGTATACTCGATATGGATGGTAATGAAAGATTTGAAATTGAAGCTAAGGATGTGGATGGAAATGTAGTAATCTCAGAAGTCTTAGAGGCCAATCCTAATTGGCCTGATGGATCATTGCAATGTTGGGGATTTAATCTACCTGGATGTCAAGGTGTCATCAAAACGATTACTTATACAGGCTCTAGAACAGATGGAAGAGGATTCGGTTTGGGCATGGATCATTTTAGCTTTTGTTATACAGCAGCACCGCTAGAAGCGATTATCGTTCCTGAAAGTTGCAGTGCACTTGGTTCTGTACAAATATTGGATGCACCAGGCTATACATTTTCCTTTAATGGTAGTCCTTTTTCTGATCAGGTTTTGTGGGAGAACTTGGCTGCTGGTTCCTATGATATCATCATTCGAGACGAGGAAGGATGCGAGACTGAGATTCCAGCTTTTGTAGTAGAGTTGGCTGAGCCAGAAGTAGGAGGTGTTTCCCAAGAAGATACCAGTTGCGGAGAAGCCAACGGTATCATAATTATCGATGCTGGAGATACTCAAGGGCCAAGTTACTCATTGGATGGTATAGATTTCCAGAGGTCCAATAGGTTTGAAAATTTGGTTGCTGATAGCTATAATATTTTTGTTCAGGATTCCTTTGGTTGTGTTTCGATAATTAGTGCCACTATAGAATCAAGCTCTCCTCCCTTTGTAGATTCTTCATTCAGTACAGTAGATTCATGTGAAGCAGGAGTTGGAACTATAGAGGTGGTTGGAATAAGTGAACACCTGCCTATTAGGTATAGTCTAGATAATGGTCAATCCAATAATGATGGAAGATTTGGAGAACTATCAGGGGGTAGTTATCAAGTCCGTCTTACTGATGCTATTGGTTGTGAGGCGATATTTGATTTATCCGTTGATATTACCCCAGGTATAATGATCACTGGACTTAATGTAATCACTCCTGAATGCTATGTGGACAATGGAAGCATTGAGATAGAGGCTAGTGGTGGAGTTGGTGAATTGGTGTCTGTCTTAATTGATTCAATTAATGGTCCATCAGGTTTTGAGAATTTATTCCCAGGTGTATATAATCTGGAAGTAGTGGATGAGTTGGGTTGTGTGACAAGAAGAAGGGTAGAGGTGCCCTTTCCTTATTGTCCTATATATATTCCTAATGTCATTTCGCACCAAGAGTCAATAACGAATGATGCATTCCTTATTGCAACTCATCCATTATATAATGCTAATGTCTTGAATTATCGTATCTACGATAGATGGGGTGGATTAGTCTATGTGACTCAAAATTTTAATATCCACAGCGGTGAAAGTTATATGTGGGATGGGCGCATCAATGGCAGAAAAGCCGAGCAAGGTATCTATACATATCTGATTGAAATAGAACATCCCAATCGCTCTATAGAGACCTTTGCAGGAACAGTAATGCTATTGAGATAAAGTCTACTTATTTAGTGCTTAAACTTTATTAAGCGATCTCCAAAACCTTCTCCTTTAAGCACCTGCATCATGTCATCTTCGAAAGTGACAGTATTGCCACTTATAATGGCATGCATGTCATTAGTAAACTCAATTTTGCCGGGAGCATGCACTACAGTTGTTAATTTTCCACCAAACATCATTTTCATGAATTCGATAAATTCTGGATCCTCCGCCTTTTCAGGATTTTCTAATTCTTTTATCATCGCTTCCATTTCAGGATCTTTAAGGTCTTCTTTAGAGGCTCCTTTGATTCTGATTATCCCATTCTTGATATCTGCATCCCAGCCTCCAAAGTATGAGTTGAGATCCATGTCATCGCCTGCCATTGCCATAGCTCCACCTGCTTTCTGCTCTTGCATTTGCGTAACAGCATGGAATAACTCCGTTCTTTCTTTCTCATCCTTATAATGTGTTGCCAATTTAAATTTAGCTTCTTCCTTTTCGGCATTCACTTTCAAGCTCATTAGCATATTTCTAAGCACCTCAGGATTATCTATTTTTTGACGTATTGAATCTGGCATCATATCATAGAAATTCATCACGGTGTCTATGTTCTCCTCATTTTCCCACATATCTTTAGGCCCTGCATCACTATTTCCTTCATCTAAGCTCCCTATTATGGAACCTGCCATACTCGCCATTTCTCCCATGTCCATGGTGACTTCCATCTTTCCTCCGCCGTCTTTCTCTATCCAGATCTCTGATCTTTCTGGCATGCAAGAGCTCATAAGTAAAATGAAGGCTGATAACAGTAGAATGGTATAATGGTGTATTCTTTTCATGATAAGATGATTGTTTATTTACGCCAAGGTAATTATTTAACCAATAGCTGTATATAATCTAACGTGAAAATTATGGTGTTTACTTCTACTTTGAATTCAGTTTGTTTTTGAGGTATTTTCCGGTATGAGACTTTTTGATTTTTGTAAGGCCTTCAGGTCGTCCTTCATATAATAATTGACCGCCTCCTTTTCCACCATCTGGACCTAGGTCTATGACCCAGTCAGCAGTCTTGATAACTTCCATATTGTGTTCGACAACGACAACCGTATGACCTTTTTCTACCAGTGCATTCAAGGCATCAAGAAGTTTATTGATGTCATGAAAATGTAATCCTGTAGTAGGTTCGTCGAATATGAAGAATATCTTTTCACTGGATTTTTCTTTGCTCAAGTATGAAGCTAATTTTACTCTTTGAGCTTCACCTCCAGACAAAGTATTTGAACTTTGGCCCAACTTCACATATCCTAGGCCGACATCATTCAAGGGTTTGATCTTATTGAGTATGTCTTTCCTGTCAGAGAAAAAATCCAGTGCTTCTTCTACACTCAATTGAAGCACATCATATATGTTCTTACCTTTATATTCTACCTCCAGTACATCTTTCTTAAATCGTCGTCCTCGGCAGTCTTCACATATGAGTTTGACGTCAGCCAAGAATTGCATCTCTACTGTTTCTTCTCCCTCACCTTTACATTTTTCACATCGTCCTCCCTCTACATTGAACGAAAAGTGCTTGGTTGCAAAACCCTTAATCTTTGACGCTTGCTGGCTGGCGAATAGACTTCTAATCGCATCATAAGCTTTGACATAGGTAGCTGGGTTAGAACGACTGGATTTACCGATCGGACTTTGGTTAATCATCTCGATTTTAGTAATCAACTTCAAGTCCCCAGTCAGATCTTCGAATAATCCTGGTGCTTGGGAGACAGGTTCGCCAAGTGCTTTTTTGATGGCTGGATGCAGGATTTGCTTGACCAAGGTTGTCTTGCCTGATCCTGATACACCGGTAACAACTGTCAGGCAGTTAAGGGGAAAGGTAGCAGTGACATCTTTAAGATTATGCTGTCGGGCACCTTTGAGAGTTATATTGTTAGTAGCTGGTCGCCTTCTTTTTGGAACAGCAACAGTTTTGTCTCCAGTAATATAATCTCTTGTGAGACTGCCTTTCTTTTTTTTAAGGAATGCTTTGTATGGTCCAGCATATACTAATTCACCCCCAAATATACCTGCCTTTGGCCCTATGTCTACTATGTGATCAGCAGCCTGTATGACCTCTTCTTCATGTTCTACAACTACGACAGTATTTTTCAAATCTCTCAATCCTTTAAGTACAGAGACAAGATTGCCTGTGTCCTTTGGATGTAGGCCTATAGATGGCTCATCTAATATGTAGAGTGAATTGGTTAAGTTACTACTCAATGTTCTCGTCAAATTGATGCGCTGAGTTTCCCCACCGCTCAACGTGGATGATATCCTATCAAGAGTCAAGTATGATAGGCCTACGTCTAACATTGTCTTTAGTCGGGTTCTAACTTCGGTTAGGATTCTCTTAGCTATGGTCGCATCATGCTTATTTAGTTTGAGTTGAGAAAAGAAAACATCTAACTCATCCATTGGGATATTAATCAGTTCTTTTATGCCCTTCTTACCTATTTTCACATAGTCTGCTTCATCTCTAAGTCGACCACCTTCGCAATCTGGACAAGTGGTTCGTCCTCTATATCTGGCTATCATCACACGATTCTGAATCTTGTAGGTTTGCCTTTCCAATTCTTTGAAGAATGCGCTGATGCCATCTGTATAATCGTTGCCTTCCCATAATAGCTTCTTCTGTTTGCCCGTAAGATCCTTATAAGGTCTATGGATAGGGAATTTGTTGCCATCAGCCTCTAGGATAAATCTATCTTTCCATTTACTGGTTTTCTCTCCTTTCCAGCAGGCCACTGCTCCATCATACACCGATAGATTGTCATTAGGAATAACCTTGTATGGGTCAATGCCGATAATTCTACCATAACCCTCGCAAGTCTTACAGGCGCCATAAGGGTTGTTGTAATTGAATAACTGATGTGATGGCTCTAGGAATACCATTCCATCCAGTTCGAAGCGATTATTGAATGCAGTCCTCTTTTTTGATTCAATTTGCTCTAATATGATATCACCATCTCCTTCATAGAAGGCTGTTCTTATAGAATCGGCAATTCGTTTTATATTTTCCTCTTCCTTATTATTGATAAATCTGTCTATGAGGACGAGGATCTCTAATGGCTTGAGTTTCTCTACTTTTTTCTGAAGCCATTTTGGATTTTTTTCTAAGATGTCTTCGATATGTTCCAATTCTTTGCCTCTGCTTATCCTGGTATAGCCTTTCTGTAGTAGTATATTAAGTTGCTTTTCTACAGTCCTGTCTCCATATTTGGTAGAAATTGGGCTAAACAGCTGGATCTTGGCATCTTTCTTTTCCTTTGCCAAGGCATCCATTACATCTGACACTTGATGTTTCTTAACAATCTTACCTGAGACTGGACTATAGGTTTTACCTATTCGAGCATAGAGTAGTCTGAGGTAATCATAGATCTCTGTCATACTGCCTACAGTGGAGCGGGCATTGCCAGTTGTCACTTTTTGTTCTATGGCGATAGCAGGACATAGACCATGTATATAGTCTACTTCAGGTTTCTTCATTCTGCTCATAAACTGTCTGGCGTAAGAAGACAAGCTTTCTACATATCTCCGCTGTCCTTCTGCATATAGTGTATCCATCACCAAGGAAGATTTGCCAGAACCTGACAAACCAGTAACCACAATTAGTTTGTCCTTAGGGAATGTTACATCTATACTTTTAAGATTGTTAGATGAGGCACCTTTTATAAATATAGTTTTGTTGTCCGAGGGTTTTACACTAGTTACTTTCACCATACTGCGTAAAAGTATAACATTGAAGGAAGTCCTTTATCATTCTCCTCCAATTCCTTCAGGGTACTTAAATGACAGATATTGGTCATAAATCTGGAAATACTGTTATTTATATATACCTTATTGTTTTCTTTTTCGTTAAGTTGGTGTTAATCAGTACACACCCTAGCAATTGTAGCATATTTGTTGTTACTTTGATACTTATTGTTTACTCACTAAATAGTTATTGCCTATAAGCTAAGTACTTCTACACTAATAATTGTTTTTACATATTGATAACTTTTAATTGTTAGTTATGAAAGTGCAGCAGCTTAATGACAAGGAGCTCATCCAAGAGTACCTACAAGGGAATGACAAGGCATTCGAAATTTTATTAAACAGACACCGGGATAGGATATATACATCTATATATCTTTTTACCAAGGATTCTGACCTTTCCGAAGACATCTTTCAGGATGTATTTATCAAGATCATAGATACTTTGCGTAAAGGCAAGTATAACCACGAAGGCAAGTTTCTTCAGTGGGCTATGAGAATCTCATACAATATGTGTGTAGATAATTTCCGAAAATCAAAAAGACGTACAAAGGTCTCTGCTACAGAAACTTTTGACATATTCGACGTGTTAGAGACTAAGGATGATAACATGGAGACGACCATGATTAAGAGTCAGCTTCATACCAAAGTAAGATCATTGGTAGATAAGTTGCCTCCTGAGCAAAAAGAAGTTGTCATCTTGAGACACTATGCAGATATGAGTTTCAAAGAGATATCTCAGCTTACCAGAGTGAGCATTAATACAGCTTTAGGTAGAATGAGATATGCAC
>CAZPUF010000046.1:0-16282 GCA_964589705.1 uncultured Saprospiraceae bacterium
AAAATGAAAACACCTTGCAAGGGTCATTCATTATAGATGAACTAACTGACTTGGTTGAAGAGGCTGTGATGATAGAGTTTGATAGGCTGACAGAACGTGGAGGGGTGCTTGGGGCAATGGAAACAATGTACCAACGAAGCAAAATTCAAGAGGAGAGCCTCTATTATGAGACGCTAAAGCATACTGGTGAGTATCCTATTATTGGCGTCAATACCTTCTTGTCTTCTAAGGGATCTCCGACAGTCATTCCTGATGAAGTCATTCGCTCTACTAATGAAGAGAAGGAGCTACAAATAACAAATCTCAATGCCCTACATGGCCTTCATGAGAGTAAAAGTGGGCAGGCGTTGAAAGCGCTTCAAAAAGCTTCTGTAGATAATGAGAATTTGTTTGAAGAGCTTATGGAAGCAACTAAAGTCTGCACACTAGGGCAGATAACCAATGCTTTGTATAAGGTTGGAGGCCAATATAGGAGGTCTATGTAGTTGGTTGTTAATGGGGTTTGGAGAGGGCAATCACCCTCCTTCCACTCTGAGTATCTTTATTTCAACACGTTGATTTTTCTTTCTACCAGAGACTGAATCATTGCTTGCAATTGGATTTCTTTTACCATATCCCTTATAAGAAATACGGTCTTCTATAATACCTCTTCCATAAAGAAAATTGGCGACTGTTTTGGCTCTCGATTTAGATAATCTGTCACAGTATTCATCTGTAGGTTGATTGTTGGTATGACCACCGATTTCGATAAATACTTTTTCATTCTCATTCATAAACTCGTAAACCTCTTCTAGTACATCATAAGAATCATTACTCAGGGCGCTACTATCTGCCTGGAAAAAGAGATTATTAATCTGAAGTGTTTGTCCTACTTTAATCTTAGCTATATCTAAATCAGGAAGGATTTTTGGTTTCTTGATTTGGACGACTTCTTCTATGCTGCAATTATTAGCATCCGTAATAGTAACGTAATTAAATCCAAATGAAAGTTTTTTCGCTTCTAGGCCTTTTTCACCATTTCCCCATAATACTTTATAGGGTGGCGAGCCGCCTTTAGGACTGATGATGGCATAACCATCTTTACGACTCTGGCTGGACACATTTTCTGATTTCACAATTCTGTTTTGAAGAGGTTTTGGGTCATCAATTACTATTGAAGCATAAGCCCTAACACCTATGTTATCCTCTACTGTAACCTTGTAATTGCCAGCTTTTAATTTTGCTGGATTAGAATCGCCCTTCAGTCGCGCTCGCTCCCAAAAATATTTGTATGGAGCCTGACCTCCAGAGACACTTAGCCTGAGGCTCCCATCCATGGCATCTGGACAACTAATTGCATTTTCTAATAGAATAGAAATTCTTAACTCACTCATATCTATACTATCGGAGTAAATTCTAAACAATCCAGCATCTGCAGTGCCTAACCATAATGCACCAGAGTTATCACAAGCCAACGACAAGCACTTACTAGCAGCAAGACCAAGATTTTCTCCATACTTCTCTAGTCTGTCCTCATATGGATTGAATCGAGTCAGGATATCAGAAGCTACATATAGGTTATTGTTTTTATCTAGTGTCAGGTCGTTTACTTGTCCTTCGAATAAGCCACGCTTCAATCCTTGTGGGTGTTCACGTCCCTTTATCATCAAGTACAATTCCTGATCTGATAACAACCATAATCCATCAGGATTTTCTGTAGCAGCAATCATTTGGTGCCCTTTATACTCTGTCTTCCATTTTTTTGACCGACTGCTTATTTCGTAGGCGCCATCAGCACTCCCTACCCAAAGACTTTCATTATTACTAGAATAGATAATAAATCTAATGTCATTAGACCTCAATGAGGAATTCTTAGGTGTGTAGTGCTCTACTAACTTCTTCGTTTTTAAGTTAAAGATAAATATGCCGTGGTTAGAACCTACCCATAATTCACCGTCATAGACTTCAATGTCTGAGACTTCAAAGGTCTTATCGACAAACCTTTTAAAATTAGTTTCGATATCTATGAGATTGTCCTCATTGTAGAATAACGTCTTATCATTATAGGCAGAGAAGATATTCCCTCTTTCAGAAACCTTGACGGCTAATCCATTGTCATGTTGTACTATCTGAGATAAGGTGTTGTCAATATTGTTAAAGGTAAATATGCCATCCTTACTCGCTATCCAAACTCTGTCTTTGCCTATTTCGATATCTTCAATTCTATCATTAGACCTGAGACCATCTACTCGCTCGAGCACAAGTTGGGTTTGTCCACTTAGAAGAAAGGTGATTAGAATGAAGCTAAAGGTCAGTATTTGTCTCATGTTTCTCATTACACTACAGTAGTAACTCTAATTTACGTCCATTCAGCAAGAAGTACGGCGTATTTAAAAATATATTAACTCAGTTCTATAGTCAATGATTGTCTTGAATCTCAACCACATTAGACAAATTTTTAAAAGTTTAGTCATCTGTTTGTCTGCCTATATAATCTTCAAACAGTCCCAATTGGAAGCCATCTAGACTATCCAAGACCATATCTGCCTCCTTTAGTATAGTTGTATCTCCTATACCCAAAACGTAAAAACTGGCCTTTTTGGCGGCCTGTACACCATTAAATCCATCCTCTATTATGAGGCATGCTTGCTCAGGCAGTTGTAAATTTCGAGCGCTATTTATAAAAACTTCTGGGTGAGGTTTCGATCTTAAGGTATTTGTTGAATCCAGGATAGATTTGAAATGACCACTTAACTTAGTACGATGGAGTATATGGTGTGCATTTTTGCTAGAAGAGGCCACCGCCATAGGAATGGACTTGTTTTTTAAGTGTTCTATCAATGGAAGTACACCCTTAAGTATAATGTCAGCAGGACTTGATGGAAGACTATCCAGAAAAATACTGTTCTTCATGTCCATCAGTTCTTTCTTTTTTCGGTTGTCTAAGGTGATATCTGCTTTGTCGAGAATAAGGGCGAGGGAATCCATGCGATTGAGACCCTTGATACCATCTTTTACTTCTGAATCTAGATTGATCCCTAGTTCTAATGCAATTTGCTGCCATGATTGGAAATGGTACTTAGCAGTATCTACTAGCACACCATCCATATCAAAGATGACGCCTTCTATATTCATACGCGTCAAATTTAGGTAACAAAAGGAGAAATATGCGTAGTCCTATCTTGCAGTTTGCATATCGGTAACTTGAGTTAGAAACTTTTATACTGCAAGCCTCTAGAACTATTTTCTCAAATCCATATTTGTGACTGGGGATTAGAATTTATCTACATTCCTCATAGTTAGAATGAGATGTTTGAATTATAAGCTATTGCTTAGCATTGTCTTCGGACATAGACTCTCTATGTGCATATTTGTCGTAGAGGACACTTTGTATCCTAGTGAGCATGCTATTCTGGCCTATAGATTGGAGGCGATGGATGACTCGACTCATATATTCTATAGCCTTCTCTCCGACGTGATTGTCCAGATAATCTATTATTACTTTTTGGTATAAGGATTCTAGTTCAGCCTCCATATTCAATTCTAGAAGCTTCTCATCGTAGACTCTAATCCACTCCACATCATTTTTGTCATCTAAGGCCTTTAGTAAGAGTTGACCTGAATTAGCTTTTGCATATAGGTTGCACTGCATTCTGAATGATAGTGTATTTATCCAAGGCAATAGTGTATCCACAGAATCAGATAGGTAGGTGCTGCTCAACTTGTCAAGTAATAAATCAAGGCCATTCGTATCTTGCTGCTGTGCATCCAACGCCTTAATAGCGTCATCTAATTCACCAAATTGACCCTGCTCATGTAAGGCAATGCACTTCAATACAGACGTATTATAAGTATAGCCTGAGACGCTGTCTGAAAGGATATAGTTCGCGATTTTGAAATGTCCTTCTTCTATGAGTTTAATGAGCCCTTTGAAAATATCTTGATGGTCTATAGCTAACAGCACCTTCTTGTAAGTAGCATCTTTTGTATAAGTGAGTAGCAAGAGAAGAAATACGATTTCTTGGTTGTCTTTTTGGACTATATGCTTGTCTAACAAATCCTTAACCAACTTATTTTTTTGAGCTTCATTCCATGATTCAAATTTGTACAAGCAATGCCAGATATCAGGATTCGACGGAAATAGATAGGACTTAAGAACCAGTTCGAACATGTCACCTTCAATTTCTGCCCTCAATCCTGGTGCTATGTCGGAGCTAAGGAGGAACTCCAATCCACTTATAAAGGTAACCCTACAGGATTCTATAGATTTACTTTGCCACTCATACTTGTGTTGCAGGTAGGCTATCTTATCCAGACAATTCTTAATGACATAATAACTCTCTCTGAAGTTTTGAGTGCTGGTTAGATCACCCATTTGAAATGTAAGATCTTCCAGTATGATGTTAATGATCTTCTTATCCTTGACACTAATCTTAGGGTTGGATAGCGTACGAGGCTTTATAATTTGACTTAATATCCTATAATATTTGTCATCCTCATTTCCTGTGGCTACCCTTGATACAAAATGTGCTTTTAAGACCATTTCAAAGCCTTTATCATTTTTAGCATATTGTATCAAATAGGCCTTGAGGTCCGCTTCATTGACTTGCTCAATAATATCCAATAAGGATAATTTCCGATTTTTGTGGGTAGGCAAAGACTTAAATAAGTATAGGTATTGAATAATGGTAAACGCCATTTTAAAGTGGTCGTTTACATTTAACCTAGCTAAATTAATAAATGTATTGTGTGTAGTTGTAATAACAGAAATTTTTAATATTGTTCCCTTGACATCCTTTAATACATGAAACAAGTACTGTTAGTACGGCATGCGAAATCATCTTGGACAGATTTGTCGTTGGATGATATAGATAGACCACTAAATCCAAGAGGATTGAGAGATGCACCATTTATGGCTTCTTATTGTCGTAGCAAAAAATTAATACCTGAACTGATAGCTACTAGTCCAGCTCGAAGGGCGACGGCTACTGCAAGATTTTTCCAAAAGGAATTTGAGTCAGAACTAACCGATTTTCTTACTGAGTCTGACTTATATTTTGGCGGAGAAAGAGATTGGCTGCATCTTATAGAAAGTTTGGACGATGCTATAAATTTTGCTGCTTTCTTCAGCCATAATCCTACCATTACCCACTTGACCAATACTTTCACCTCGGATTTTCTAGACAATGTGCCTACCTGTGGGGTTGTACATCTGGTTAGTAATATTGACTCTTGGTCCGAATTCAGCACATCTAATACCGTACTTAAGAACTATTATTTCCCAAAGTTAGTTAGAGAATCATGAGGCAGCTTGTATCCTATGTTGTAATAACTTTGATTCTATGCTCTTTTTTCAGTTGTCGAGATGCCAACAAAGAAAAGCCTAGAAACTATGAAAATGAGAAGCTGATACCTGTTATGATAGATTTATACACAGCAGAGGCGGCACTCCAAGATATAGAGGAAGAATATAGTGATAGCCTGAGACAACTATATCGACAACAAATAGCTATCATTCATGATATTGACATAGCACTTGTAGAAGAAGATTTGGAAGAGTTACAGTCAGATTTGGTCAAATATGAAGCAGTCCATAAGGTAGTCAAGGATTCTATATATGCAATAGAGAAAAGAGAATCTGCAGTTGTTATGAAGAATGCCAAAAAGTTTAGCGGTAAAAAAGCAATTAAAAAGCAATTCAAATAAAGACTTAGTAGCAACTTAACTTGCAGTTAATCTTTAACCATTATCATTGAGCGGTCTAAGTAAATTTAATATAGGTGAATGTCAGAGTCAAGTAAAATTCTAATAGTAGATGACGAAAAGGATATTGTAGAAATTCTTGCTTACAACTTAGATAAAGCAGGATATACGATAGAAACCGCTTATGATGGAATAGAAGGATACGAAAAAGCAGAAAAATTTCATCCTGACTTAATCCTGCTTGATATCATGATGCCGCGCATGGATGGCATGGAACTATGCCAAAAGTTGAGAGAAGAGAGACAATTTGATGGGACTTTAATTGCATTTCTGACAGCAATAGGTGAATCTTTTACCCAAGTATCTGCCTTGGATTCCGGAGGAGATGATTTCATTACCAAACCAGTCAAGCCGAATGTACTTCTAAGTAGAGTAAGAGCCTTGCTCAGAAGGCGATCTGGTGCCAAGAATGTTAATAGCCTTTTGGAATTTGGAGACTTAAAAGTCGACCTAGAATCTTTCTCAGTTCACCTTAGCAATCAAAATGTTCCCATAGCTAAGAAGGAATTTGAACTATTAGCACTCTTAGTATCTAAGCCCGGTAAGGTATTCAAGAGAGAAGAGATTATGCGCAAGGTATGGGGCAATGAAGTCATCGTCGGAGACCGAACCATAGATGTGCATATCAGAAAACTAAGAGAGAAAATAGGAAGTAACTATATCCACACCATGAAAGGAGTTGGATATAAATTCATATTTTAGTAAAGGTAATTCTCCAATTCAAATAACTTTTAGTTGTTTAAAAATCTTACAATAAGGCAAATTTCCATCTACATCTCTACTGCTTTGTGGTTGGTCCAAATGCTTTTTGCTTTTATACTTCTTAGAAGTGTGGGCATCGAGCATTTTGAGTTTGTACCTATATTTGGGTTCGCCTTGGGATCAATTATTGTGACCTACTATACGGTACGTTACTTAGGTGAAAAGTATATCTTCAGAAAAATAAAGTTGATATATAAGGTGATCGGGAGATCTAAGAACTCTCTCAAAAATCAGGAATTAGAAAGCAGTACGACAACCTTAGAAGATGTAAATGATCAAGCCGTTGCTTGGGCCCTAAGTACAGAGAAAGAAATATCATCTCTCAAATCCCTAGAGACTTATCGAAAGCAATATCTAGGAGATGTGTCTCATGAGCTAAAAACCCCACTCTTTTCGATCCAAGGCTACCTACTAACCTTATTGGAAGGAGGCTTATATGATGAGAATATTAATAAGAAATATCTAAAAAGGGCAGCTGATAATGTGGATCGGTTGCAGACTATAGTTGAAGATTTGGAAATGATTAATTCTCTAGAATCTGAAATAGATACGTTGGAACAAAATGTATTCAATATTAGAGAATTAGCAGAGCAAGTATTTGGAGACCTGAAATTTCAAGCCGCCCAGAAAAATATTGAACTCAAATTCAAACCAGGTGCCGACCGCTCATTCAACGTCAAGGCGGACAAGGGAAAAATACGTCAAGTCCTGTCTAATCTGGTAAGCAATAGCATTAAGTACGGTGTGACTGATGGTCTTACAAAAGTGAGTTTCTATGATATGGAAGAAAGAGTCTTGGTAGAAGTATCAGATAACGGTATAGGAATCAGTGAGGATGATGTCAAACATGTATATGATCGGTTCTATAGAGCGGATAAAAGTCGTTCGAGAGATGTAGGCGGTTCAGGTCTTGGACTAGCAATCGTTAAGCACATCATAGAAGCTCATAATCAGACCTTAAGTTTGAGGAGTACAGATGGGAAAGGGTCAACTTTTGGGTTTACCTTGGCTAAAGACTAGGATTAGTTGAATGATTCTTCTGCCATAGAAAGTGTTTCATCACTCAGCACCAAGTATTCAATCTTATCTAACAAGTCTAAGAGACTGTCTCTTTGGCTATAAAAAGATTCCATTTCTGATTCTGGAAGCGGATCTGCAGGAGGGAAGTTTTCTCTTCGGTGGTTAACCTGACGGCCATATTTCCAAAATCGAAAGCAAACATGAGGACCAGTAGCTAGTCCAGTTTGACCGACTTGACCGATCACCTGTCCTTGCTTGACACGGACTCCTTTTCTGATCCCTTTTGCAAATTTGTGCATATGGAGGTACTGTGTCTTATATATATCATCATGTCTGATTTTGACGTACTTCCCGTTATTCTTTGTATACCCAGCCGTTTCTATGACACCATCAGCAACAGAATAGATCGGTGTGCCCAACGGTGCTGCATAATCTGTACCCAGATGAGGGATTGTTCTTTTCTTGATCGGATGAAAACGTCTTCTATTGAATGAAGAAGATATCCTGGAATACTTCAACGGTGCTCTAAGGAAGGTAGACTTAGTAGGACGGCCTTTCAGATCATAGAAGCCAGCGTAATTTTCGTTTTCATAGAACACGGCATGATGTTCACCATTTTCATTTTTAAAAGCTGCCGATATGACTTCACCATAGCCAACAGGTTTCCCATTGATGTACCGTCTTTCAAAGATGAGCTTAAACTTATCTCCTTTCTGCGTATGGTAGAAATCTACACTTGAGGCTAAGGCATCTTCCATCTTGTCTATTAGGGCACCCGTTAGACCAGCATCCTTCATGGCCAGCCATAAGGAAGACTCAATAATGCCTGAAGCAGATTCTACGCAAGTTTCATAATCCCTGTTGACAACATCAATGTCTATCTCATCTTCAATATAATACTTGACGTAAGTGAATTTATTAGGTTCGTAGACGACGCAATGAGGTTTTCCACACTCGTTTTCTCTGACTAAAGTAAAAGGCTTCTGAGCTCTGAATTTTCTAATACTAAAGATATCACTGGACATTTTATCCAGCTTGATGATACTGTCCCAGCTCATGCCTTGCCATAATAGCAAATCTCCCAGATTCTTGTTAAATCCTAGTTTGTGGACTTCAAAATGATAATCCGCTTCTTCAAACCCGAATTTTGTAGGAGTAACTGACGTAGGCATAATATGAGCAGTGGGACCATGCTTCAGGTGATTAAATGCGAATAAACATCCAATCAATATTGTAAGACCAATTCCGATATTAATTATGAGACTCTCCGATTTCTTCACAATATCACAAGCCAGCTTAGTTAAGCAATAAAAGTACTCCAATAAATTGGAATAAAGTATAATGGTAGTATATCAAATATGATTCCACCTAAAATGGGTGAGATAACACATAATATAATTTTGATATGCAAATAGATTTTAGTCGCCTATCTTGCACCCTCTATGAAGACAATAAGGATAGGTAAGCAACTTATATCAGTCGATAAGCCTCTCGTTATGGGGATTTTGAATCTGACACCAGATTCCTTTTATGACGGAGGAAAATATAACGATTTTGCGTCTGCAATGACTCAAATTGCACTCATGGTCGAAGAAGGTGTAGATATATTAGACCTAGGTGCCTTTTCGTCGAGACCAGGTGCCAAAATGGTCCCTGCTTCAAAACAGATAAGCATATTGAGGCCAGTGATAGAGGAGGTGCTCAAGATATACCCTGAGCTGCCATTGAGTATAGATACATGTTATGCTGATGTAGTCCACTCTCTGGCAGAGCTCACCAGCTTCATAGTCAATGATATTTCAGGAGCTCAATGGGATGACAGATTGTTGGATGCAGTAGCTCAGCACAAATTACCTTATGTGGCTATGCACATTCATGGAACACCCGAAACGATGCAGGATGATCCAGAATACAAGGATGTATGCATGGAAGTACTTAGATACTTGGCCAATCTCCAGATAAAACTGAGAAAACGAGGTATAACGGATGTCATTATAGACCCTGGATTTGGATTTGGAAAGACAATTCAACATAACTACCAGCTATTAGAGAAGCTGGAAGTATTTCAGATTCTTCAATCGCCAGTATTAGTAGGTCTTTCACGAAAGTCGATGGTGTACAAGCCGCTCAATATCACCGCTGCCGAAGCTTTGAATGGGACAACCGCACTACACATGATGGCTTTATCCAAGGGTGCCGGAATTTTAAGAGCCCATGACGTGAAAGAAGCCTTAGAAACCCGTAACTTGTGGGTGCAATTACAATCTAGCGTTAATGAATGATTAAATAATCATTAGGGCTGATTTAGTCGACCTGTCTATTGGTTACTCATATAGTAATCATGTAGTACCAGGTCATTTTTTATTTATACATGACAGAAAAACAACAACAAGAAAAAAATCCAGTTACCAAAAAGAGGACCCTTAGAAGGGTGTTACTCTGGGTTGTTCTCTTTTTACTGTTCTTTTTGCTCATATCTCCCTTACTTATACATCTGTCACCTGTTCAGAATTGGTTATTGGATAGAGCGACCAATCGGTTGTCCAAATCATTAGGCACAGAGATCTCAGTCAGTGAAGTAGATTTTTCTGTATTTGATGGTCTCGTATTGGAAGGTGTATATGTAGCCGATCCACTTTCAAAGGGAGATACGCTGGCATATATTAGAAAGTTTTCAGGATCATTGGAAGAGAACTTCCTCAGTGTATTCAGTAACCAACTGAATCTTCATGAGATTTACCTCTCAGATGTTGAATTGTATATCAAGAAACTAGAAGGACAAGAGATGAGCAATTTCGAGTCTTTGTTTAAGTATGATAATTCTAATAACACGGAGACTTCTAGTGGTCAAAGACTAGATCTTGATTTGAAAATCATACATCTAAATGATGTCAAGGTCAATATAAATGATGTACCTGCTAAGGTTCAGAGCCATATTTCTGTCAAAGAAGGTATCGTAGATATCAAGGAATTTGATGCGCAAAAGAACAAATTCCATATTAAGCGACTATTACTGGCTCAGCCTACGTATCAGTTTACCAAATCTGGAGAAGAAGTAACTTCTACAGTTACGGAGAACGAAAAAACAATATCACCAAAAGATGTAGAACTAATTGAATCAGAAATTCAATCAAGTCTACAATTAGACATTGATCACGTAGAGATTTCTGAAGGTATATTTCAAAGGGATGATTGGTATAAATCGCCTCAAGAGAAGGGAAGTGCTTTAGATACGGATCACCTTTCTATCAAGGATATTAATCTCAATGCAGATAGTACCTTTATCACCTTTCCATTTACTTTAGATTCTCATATTAAATCATTGACACTATCGGAAGATAATGGCTTTGATATAAATAGATTGGAAGTAGAACAACTTCACGTATCCACAACAGAATTGGTATTAAATAATTTTATCCTAGATACAGGAGATAGCCAACTTGGTGAACAATTACGTTTCGATTATAATCAGATAGAAGATTTTAAAAGTTTTGCCCAAAAAATTGAAATTGATGCCAATCTTCAAAACTCACATATTTCATTTTCTGACTTATCATATTTTTTCCCAGATCTAAATGCATCAGCTTTCGTTTCAAAGAATAAAAACAAATGGGTTGATATAACTGGGGATATATCAGGGACTGTGGATGAAATGGAAGCAGATAATCTTGAGTTGTCCTTTAGTAATCTTATCGAATTGAAAGGCTATCTCAGTACGATGGATTTGACCAAATCAGAATCTGCATTGATTAATCTCCATGTAGATAAATTCAATACCAGTCTGAGCAACTTAGAAAGGATAATTCCGGATTTCAAGATACCAGACCAATTTTACAAACTTGATCCCATCATATTTACTGGAGACATAGATGGATTCCTTAAGGATTTTGTTGTCTTTGGTACACTCAATAGTCCTCTTGGTAAAGTCGATTTGGATACAAGATTGGATATTAAGCAAGGAGTTGATTTGGCAAAATATTCTGGAACTATCTCCGTGGAGGATTTTGATATGAAATCGTGGACAGATAATGACGAGCTTGGTTTTGCTACATTTTCTGCAGAAATAGAAGATGGGCAAGGATTGACGCTTAACAATGTGTATACCGACTTAAGTGCAGAATTGGCATCCTTTGACTATAGGGGCTATAGGTATTCTGATGTTAGATTAGATGGTGAGTTTGAAAAGAATCTATTCAATGGTCGTTTTACATCTTCTGACCCCAATGCAAAAATGGATTTCGATGGTGAGATAAGTCTCATAGAGGGACAGGTTTTCTCGGATTTTGTGACAGATATTGAACACATAGACCTAACCCAGCTTAATCTGTCAAATGATATCAGTAAAATAGATGGGTATATAAATATGAAGGTCGAGGGCTCTGATTATTCAGATTTTATTGGAACTGCAGATGTCAAAGAGTTTTCATTAAACTATAAAGGTGAGGAGTTTAGATTTGACAGTTTATTGATCAGTTCATCTCCGCAGAATAATGGATTCAGAAGTATTATCCTCACCTCTGATATTGTAAATGGTACACTTGGTGGTGTATTTGATTTTAACGATTTGATACCTGCGGTACAAGACCATATCTGGGCTGCTCATCCTGCATGGGCTGAAAAGCTTAATGTAAAACGAAATAGAGGTATAAGATCAAATCAGAAGTTCGCTTATAAATTGGAAGTTAATGACACAAAAACATATCTCAATCTTGCTGAGTTGCGAGGACTGAGACTTAAAAAGGTGAAGTTGCAAGGCTCGGTAGATGTTGCTGAAGGGGTGTACGAAAGTGATATTTCAGTTGGGGAAGTTATCCATCAGGATAATGTCTATTCGCAGATTGATATCGATATCTCAGAGCAGAATAAGGACATGGAGTATGCCCTTTCAGTTGATGGAATAAAACTGGGTACTCAGGTCTTCGAACCCATAGATGTTGTAGGTACTATGGATGGTGATAATGCTAAGGTGAGAGTAATGACTAAGAACTTATTAGATTCTATCCAGTTGTTGGACTTGACATTTCATATATACCCCAAAGATGATTTCTTAATTGGCTCAGTAGCGGATAACACGCTTCAAATGTTTAGTTCATCTTGGACTGTCAATCCAGCAAACAAAATTCGATACGGTGATAAAACCTTAGATATTCATAAGTTCAAAATATCAGATGGCTATAGAACCTTGTATGTAGATGACATTAATAAAAGAGGTGTAAAAGTCGATTTGAATAATTTCGACTTTCTGACGATTAATGGATTTATCGCTTATGATAAAATTGCTTTTTCAGGAAGAGGAGATTTGGCGGTAAGAAAGGAAGATATATTTGATCCCTCACCTGCATCTCTAGACTTGTCTATAGATACTTTTGCCTTAAATAATACTGATTATGGTAAGCTTGATGTCTCGGTAACTGATACGGGTTCGGATACCTTGTTGGCCAAAGTGCTGTTAGAAAGAGCAAGTGATGGAATGTATTTAGAGACAGAAGCTATCGTAAATAAGCGTACAAAATCATTAGACGGGACCATTAGCGCTAATGACTTACCAATGGAAACTTTTGAGTTTATAATAGATGACGGTATATCTAATACGGGAGGAAATGCTGATGTATTTAACGGAAGGGTATATGGTAGTCTAGATGATGTCAAGTTATATGCTCAGGCTAGGGTAGATGGAGGAACTACGACTATAGATTATCTAGGCGCTCAGCTATTTCTTGGAGATGAAATTTTCAAAGTAACAGACAGTGAAATAGATCTATCAGGGACGACAGTGACTGATAAAAATGGGAATATAGCAACCATGGATGGTGGCTTGTTCCACAAGACCTTCAAGGACTTCACGACAGAGTTGACGATGCAATCTGACTATTTTTTAGCGTTGGATACAGATAAATTAGATAATCCATCCTATTATGGACAAGGTGTTGGAGATCTAGTTGTAGAATTCAGCGGCCCATTCTCTAGTACGGACATTCTTGTAGCCGCAACCACTGGCAGAGGTACAGAAATTAATATTCCAGTGGGAAGTGTATACGCAGATTATGATCAGCACTTTATTAAGACGGTTTCAAGAGATGATGTATTGGGTGACCTTGAAAATTCTATACTTCAGTCTGCGCCAACCTTAGAAGGGGTAGATATCAGAATGGATTTAACTATAACAGAAGATGCTAGAATCAATATCATTTTTGACGAGAGTAGAAATGATATTATAAGCGGCGTAGGCAATGGAGATATGCGAGTAGTGGTTTCACGAGAAGGAGATTTCAATATCTTTGGCGACTATGTTATAGAGAGGGGTGATTACCTTTTTACATACTTTAGGGTGGTCTCCAAGCCGTTCTCATTATTGAAAGGTGGGCAAATAACCTGGACTGGTGACCCAATCAATGCAAACATCAATCTGGAAGCCAATTACGAAAAGCTGAGAGCACCAATGACTACCTTTCTTAATGAGTTCCTGTCTCCTGCCAATGAGGGATTAGCTCGACCAAGAACAGATGTAGATTTAAAGCTATTTATTCAAGGCACTTTATATAAGCCAAGTGTGACTTTCGATATCGAATTTCCAGAACTGCAAGGAGAGATGAGAGCCCTTGCTGAGAGCAAGATGAGAGTACTTAGAGAAAATGAGGCAGACATGAACGAGCAAGTTGCAGGATTGATCATGTTTGGTAGTTTCTTGCCTTCCTCGTCTCTAGGTAATCAAGTAGGGTCTGCAGTAGGTATTGCTCAAACGGGCTACAATACCCTCAGTGAGATGATATCTAATCAATTGTCACACTTTTTATCTGGGTTCCTCCAAGAAGCTTTGACTGAGAATGGTTTCGTTTCAGGGATTGATTTTGAACTTGGATTTACTAAAGATGCTAATCTCACTGATCTGAACAATCCTCAGGCGCCTAATAACTCAGGTAATAACAGCTTTATACCTGATGAAGTGGAAGTGCACCTCAAGCCTAGATTTCAGAATGATAGATGGGAGATAGATTATGGTACTAGTATAGTCAATAACAGAATTACCAATGCCAGTAGTCAGAGTTTCCTCATTCATGACTTTGTCATAGGATTCCACCTCACGGACGATAGACGACTCAAATTAAAAGCCTATGGTAAGTGGGATCGTATATTGGCTACCCAACCTGGACAAAAATTCGGTTTTGGTCTAAACTATAGAAAAGAGTTTGGAAGCTTGACAGAATTCAAAGCAGGCCTAGTGGATGAAATTGCTAAGCTTAAGAAAGACAGTAATAGCCCTGGCCAATAGGTTGTAGAAAGCCTTTTTGATAGAGGATGTAATTCAATAAAAATTATATCGATTCTCGCATACTCCTATGTCGAAGCAGATGGTCGACGAGAACAATCGCAGCCATAGCTTCCACAATAGGGACAGCTCTTGGCACGACACAAGGATCATGTCTCCCTTTGCCAGATACAGTTACAGGTTCATGTGTTTTTGAAAGAGATGATTGATTTGACATGATAGTCGCCACCGGTTTAAATGCGACATTGAAATAGATAGGCATCCCATTACTAATGCCGCCCTGTATGCCTCCTGAATAATTGGTGCTTGTGACTGGTTTATCTTCATCCAATGTCCACAGATCATTATGCTGAGAACCATTCATTGTAATGCATTCGAATCCGCTTCCGTATTCGAATCCCTTTACAGCATTGATGCTAAGCATTGCTTTGCCCAAGTCTGCATGCAGTTTGTCAAAGACAGGCTCTCCAAGACCGATTGGTACCCCTGTGATATAAGCAGAGATGCGACCACCTATAGTGTCTCCATTTTTCTTAATTTCTGCGATCAATGACTCCATTTGCTGAGCCTTTTCATCATCTGGACATCTAACAATATTTTCCTCTGCCAACGACCAATCGATATTTTGGACCGGGGTATCCAACACAATATGACCTACTTGAGTGACGCCTGCATTGACAGAGATGCCGTGATGCTTAAGTATCATCTTGGCGATAGCGCCTGCAGCCACCCTTGTAGCAGTTTCTCTTGCTGAAGAACGGCCACCACCTCTATAGTCTCTGATGCCATATTTTTTTTGATAGACTAAGTCAGCGTGTGAAGGCCTAAAGCTGTCTTTAATATGGCTGTAGTCCTTTGATTTTTGATCTTTGTTTTGGATATAAAGCATAATTGGTGTACCCGTGCTATGGCCTTCAAATACACCAGATATTATCTCAAATTTATCGGCCTCTTTTCTTTGAGTGACAATTTTGGATTGACCTGGTTTGCGTCTGTCCAATTCCGCTTGGATATACGCTTCGTCAATAGCTAAGCCGGGTGGGCACCCATCTATAACTACACCAATACCCTTGCCATGAGATTCACCAAAGGTTGTCAATCTAAATAAAGTGCCTATAGAATTTCCTGCCATAAATTTTGGATGACTTTATGCCTCGAAGGTAACTTACATAATTCAGAGTTAATAGCCCATATCAGTATTAGCAGACTCCTATATTTGCACTATGCATTTATATCCTGACGATATATTTCTCAAGCTTGAGTTCGATAAGATTCTGGAGCGATTATCATCCTATTGTCTCGGTGGGCCAGCAAAGCAGGTGGTACTGAAGATGAGGACCTTTGATAATACCCAGAAGATTGAGAGATTACTAGATGAGGTGGTAGAATATCAAAAGTCAATTGCTCTGCTGAAAGCCTTCCCTCTATACCATTACGAAACAGTCATAGAAGAGCTACAGTTGCTCAGGACTATAGATATTGTGCTGGATG
>CAZPUF010000047.1:0-16113 GCA_964589705.1 uncultured Saprospiraceae bacterium
TCTTCATTCGTCATATCAAAATTAGCCGTCTTACTCAGGTCAACTACTACATCTTCTATAGACTCTAGTTGGGAAGTAAAGACCTCCCCTTGGATAACAACTGTATTATTACTTACCATACAAGCATTGAGCGGATCTTGAACTTCCACTACACCTACACAGAAATCAGTAATTCCAGTATTGACATCTCTTACATATAGATTAATATTTTGAGTACCTATATCTGTACAGTCAAAAGTCAATCCTTGCTGAACCGCTTCTGCATCGAATCCTATACTTATAGGATTTTCACACAAATGGAAACTCCCAGCATCTATATCTTCTGCCCAGAATTCAGCAGAACCATCATCATCCAATGTTATGCTTACTCCATTGTGACAGATAGGAACCGGCGGCTTAGTATTAATTACTTCAAAGTTCTGAGTTACCGTAGAACAATTACCACAACCATCACATACCGTCCAGTTAACGGTATAATTACCTGTTGAAAATGCACCAGACAAATTAGGCTCATTTCCTGATAATGGTATACCTGATACGTCTGAAGTTACTGGTGAGCCATCGGCATCTACAATAATGAAGGTCCACCTTAGGTTTTCTGATGTAGTACAATCATCAGTAGCCGTCCTATTCAGTGTTATCTGACCACTCTCACAATCTATATTTGCTGAATCGAATACAAAATCCGATTGTGAATCTATGACTGGTGCAACATCATTCTCAATCTTAATTGTCTGTACGAAAGGACCACTAAGTGGAAAGATTGCAAACTGACCATTGATTTCTGTACACCAATCTATAACTGTCCATGCTCTTCTGATGACGCCACAATCCCCAGATTGTGGATCTTCTGCAAAGAATGCATCCTGATAATCCACACCCAACATGCTGCACCCATCATTACCTGTTAAGAATCTAGGGAAAGCAAATGGTTCCTCTAGCACCTCTGGTAATAACTGAGCTGCTGTACCACAATCTGCGGTAAAGTCAAGTGGGAATTCTATATCAGCTTCAGTAAATGGTATCTGATTATTAATTGTAATCAATTGCTTACAACTTCTCACAACGTTACCAAAATTGTCTGTGATGTTAAATGTTCTCTCAATAGTACCTATACCACACTGATTCTGATTCGCATCTACAATCTCATTTAATGGTTGTAGTGCTGCACAATTATCAACAATCTCTGGCGAACCAAAAAGTAAGTTCAACTGATCCATTGCAATAGGCGCTCTACAATCTATGTTCACATCTACAGGACAAGTCAAGCTAGGAATCGCTTTGTCTTGAACCTCTACACCCACCATACAGTCACTGAAGTTACCTCCTTTATCTATTGCTCTAAAGACGACCAGTTGTTCATCACCTACATCTGAACAGCAGAATCTTATATAAGGAATGCATAAATCATTTTCACTCAAAAACTCTACGCCGTCTAACACCAATCCAGTCTCTATATCAGGATCACATCCTGTCATAACTCTATTCCTTTCTACATAACTAACGCCTTGGTATATCGTATCTACACTTAATGATCTAAAGAAAATAACATCACTCATTTTCATAGCACACGTTGTAACAGCGCCACATTCATCCCAACTTCCATCATCGAATACATCACTGGAAACGATGGTGTTTCCATCTAGACTAATACTCACTACAGTGGCTCTCTCGCAGATGGCTACTGGTTCAGTATTGTCTCTTACCGTGACTGTGGTCGTACATGAAGCAAAGTTGCCACAGTTATCGCTAGCAACATATCTCAGGAGATTGACCCCAATATCAAGTGTCGTTAGTCCACCATTGGCATCTACTATTCCCAGCGGATGTTCAATTCTTACATTGTCTCCATTATTACATGCATCCAATACCGTTGCTGGTGGTAACTGTACACCACCAGCACAATCATCATTAGTTGTTACCATAAAGGGTTGAGGACAGGTTACTTCTGGTGCCTGATCATCTCGTATTTCTATAAGTTGTGTAGCCGCTGCAGGTATTTCTGTACCGCAAAACCATTCTCTGACTTCGAAGGTTCTAAATACTTTTCTATCACATCCATTCTGAGGTAACTCTACATCTGTATATAATAGTACTGCACTACAATTAGTAATCGTATTACCCTCCAACAATTCTGGACCATCAGGTGTCAGAACGCTTAGACCACCTTCCGGAATAATCGGCACTCCTGTACTTAAACCTGTCAGAGGGCAAATGAAGTTAGTTTCTATCCCAGAATCTACACTAGGTCCTTCACATAAAAACGGTATACCAATATCACCGTTAGGCGCCTGAGTAAACGGACGTGGAATACCAGACTCAAGCAAGACAAAACTATCTAACTCGCTGCACATAATTATAGCTGTAGTAGGAAATTGCAAACCACTCAGGTCCACACGTTCCAATAAAATTTCCTGATTACATGTTGCTGTATTTCCAAAATCATCGATAGCCACATATGATCTGGTTACTCTATGAGTAAATTCTTCATCACAGTCTAATCTCTCCCTTATTTCATTTGCCAATCTCACTGTAGCTGTCCCTGCACACTGGTTCATGGCCACCTCAGGTAATGGAAGTACATCTAATGCGGCACAGGATAACGTTAGATTTTCAGGACACACTATTTGAGGCAATTGCTTAAACTCAATTAGAATTTGTCCCCAACAATAATTATTGCATAGCGGGTTGAACACTTGGAATTCATGCAAACCTAAATCTTCGGTACTTACCAATGATTCTCCCACAAAATTTCCATGGTCATCCGCTATACTGATTTCGTAAAATTCGTTAGGAAACAAATCGCCTGTCATCAACATTTCTGCTGTGAGTTGGGCTTCGCAATTTTCATTCAAGCTAACATTTACTTGACTCAAACAAAGCATATCCTGACACAACAAGACGAAAGCTTGATCATGATCATCCTCATCGGCACCACTACGACCATTCTCCAGTATCTTATTATCTTCTGCTGAATAGAGATCATTCCCCTTATCATTATCATTACTATCCTCAGAAACACTATCTATATCTCTCAAACTGACATCATTTCCAAACTCATCTATAATCTCGATGATCTCTGTCATATCCACCACATTAGTAGGGATTGCAGACTCATTGACTCTTAAATAGATACATAAGGTATCGGAAGCAGATGGCTCTAATATTTTATCATAGAGGTAGGTCGCATTATCCCCTTTAGGCGTCCAGCCTATATTCTCGGGAATGCTTTCAAATACTAATCCTGCAGGCACATAATTCTCTATTGTAAATTGGGTAGGCGTGATACTACCTTGGTTGTACACGGTCACTTCAAACTTGACCAGGTCTCCAGGTACTTTAGGGCCCTCGTCTGTATTGATAATTCTGATGGCCAAGTCAAGGACTGGAGGTACTACTGGATCATGATCATCTTCATCCTCTCCCATAGTCGACAAACCATCTAGTCTATCATCATCATTTGTATCAGGGAAGCCTCCTATATCATTTGTCGGATCTGTATCTGAATTAGAATCTACATCACACTGTGTGAGTTGATTCCCAAGAGTATCCATTGCCATACTAATCTCTACAAAGGGAATCAAGGATTCTAAAACATGGTCCGGCAAAACTGTAAGAACAAGGCAGATAGAATCTGCTGTAAGTGGCTCCAAGATTTCTGAATGAGTGAGGGTTAAGGAATTATCTCCAGAAGTCGACCAGCCGAACCCATCATTCTCACTTAAAGCAAAGCCGTCTGGAACATAGAGGGAAAGCTCTACATTCTCTGCTGCCATATTGCCCTGATTGTGAATTTCTAATTCAAACTTGATGTCATCACCGGGTATGATAGGTTGTGTATGTTCTGTATAAATTATCGTTGCTAAATCAAATACCTGCACCCATGCTGGATCATGATCATCTTCGTCTTCTCCATTGCGACCAGCACCAGTGAGTAAATTATCGTTTAAAATAATTGTCGGTTCCGTATTGCAATCAATAGGGTCTTGTGGTTCTCCACCATTATCATTCCCCAAAATCTCATCTGGTGTAGAATCTATATCTCTGTCATCCAATGAATTCCCTTGAGAATCTATGGAACTGGATATTTCAGAATATATGATCAGTGTCTCAGATACAGCACCGGGTTTTACCTGTAATAACATATTAACTTCCTGCTCTGTACCCATTGGCATACTTTCTGGCAGAGACAATGAGATAAGGTCATCAGACTCCGCTACCCAACCATTATTATCATTACTGCTGAGACAGAAACCCTCAGGAAGATAGGTCACGACTTTGACTTTATCATTTTCGATATTTCCTTGATTGACTACCTTGACGATGAAGTTGATATCTTGTCCCACCTTGACAGGCTCCTTATGATCTGTCCAAACGATCAAGGCTAAGTCTTGTGCAAATATCTGAGCTGGATCATGATCATCTTCGTCAGTGATACCATCATCATTTCCATCAACTCCGTCATCCTCTATATGATCATCAGAACTTGTTTGTGATATACCGCCTACATCATTAGTGTTGTCATCATCTGGAGTGGAATCTATATCGAAGCAATCTGAATCGGTTTCATCTGAACCAGAAATTTCTGCCCAGGTAATAATATCTGACATACCTCCATTGACAACTTCTAAATAAATACAGGTCGTGTCTATTGAACCTGCTACTAACGTTTCTGTAAGGGTTAATTGACTCAAGCTGTCATTAATGGTAGACCATCCAATAATTGCTGATTCTTGGGCAACTCTCAGATTTTCTGGCATCACATAATTAGACAATAAGATATTATTAGCATCCGTATTACCTTGATTGGTTGTGACAATTCTGAACTTCAATATATCTCCAGGGACGACTGGTAGCACAGGAGGCATAGAGTCGATTTCTATAGTAGTCGCTAAGTCAAAAACTTTTACATCCTCAAAAAACACGAGATCATCTTCAGGAGCGACTAGACCTAAAACGATTTGAATATCTTGGTCACTATCTACATCTTCTTTAGATACTGAAAGTGCCTCAGGGTCTTCAAAACTTAAAACCTTTCCGATATTCTGCCAACTATATTCGCCGCCCTCATTGTCAGGAATAATTTTTAGTTCTAAACATAAGGTATCCATCTCCCCGACCTCAATTATATGTTCTGAAAACATTTCTAAAACACCTTCTGCATCAAGCACCCATCCTTCTTCAACATTGGCACTAGTTTCCACGTACTCCCATCCTTCAGCGAACAAATGTTCTAGCTTGATATTAGTAATTGGTCTGTTCCCTTGATTGTGCAGCTCTAATTTAAACTGAACCATTCCGAAGTATTCTTCAGGTGATTCCATTTCAGTAGATAAGTTTGTTGCAAGGTCGCAGATATATAATATCTCTGGATCATGATCGTCCTCATCAAGATCGGGATTTCCATCATCTTCTGGATCTGTAGGATCTCCTGTGCCATCACCATCTAATTCATTGTCCGTATCATCATCTGGATTTCCACCTGGATCATTTTCAAAATCATCATCTGGTACGCTATCTGCATCCGTAGTTTTAATTTCTCCCTCACCGTTATCATATTCTGTAATCTCTGCTATAGTTGTCCAGCTATCTGGTGTTACTTCTTCTGTCTCAAGATTATTAACTTCTAAATAAAGACAAATAGTGTCCGATTCACTAGGTGTTAAAATCCTTTGTGACGTCACATTAAGTAGACTATTATTAGCTATAGTCCAAGCAGGTGTCAGGTCTTCATTTAGGTCCAAAAAGTTAAATCCATTAGGCAATAGATAATTAACATCTACCTGGGTGGCATCATTATTACCTTGATTTTGTATAACGACCTCATACTTAATGGTGTCTCCTACTTTTACATTATCTGGTCTTTCGACTATCTGATTTAATAAAGCTAAATCACATATTTCTATATCTTGAATATCATGATCATCTTCATCATTAGGTCCACCAAGCTCATCATCCACAAGCTCATCATCAGTAGGGTCATCATCTGGCGTAGAATCAAAATCTTCTTCCTCTGGTTCGCCACCATTCTCGTCTTTGAAATCTGAAATCTCTGACGTATTTATATAATTGTCATAAGCTGGCACATCACATCTCTGGACTATCAGCCTTATATCAATGAATGATGACATACCAGGATCTAGCTGCTCTTCGAGTACTGTAGTTGCGACATTACTAGCGAAGGTCCAATCTGGATTATCAGAATCTATATACTGTAATCCACAAGGAATGGTATCATAGATAGCGATATTAGTAACTGGCAAACCACCTTGATTGTAGATAGTAATCCTATATGTTAAAGAGTCCCCATAGCTATAAGGACCTGTTTCTAGGACTTGCTTATTAAGTGCCAAGTCATATCCTACAATAATTAATTCTGGATCATGATCATCTTCATCCTCTCCCATTTTTCCACTCTCATCGATGGTATCATCCTCATCATCCTCTGGTTCCACATCATTATCATTGTCTGGGGTATCATCCGCCGTACTATCTGCATCAGTAGCGCCGCCATCATTTGGATTGCTATTATCATCAGCAAAACTTATTTCTGCATAATTCCACCAATCGGTAGCGTTGGGACTATCAGGTACAATGGTTGTGAGTACTAATGGAACTAATATCGTGTCTCCTGGTTCTAAGTCAGTTTCTAACATATAAATAAGATTAGAATCAGATGTTGACCACCCTACATTAGAGGCTGCCGAAAATACAAATCCATCTCTTAAGTAATCTGTAATAGTTATATCTCTAGCAGAGACGTTACCTTGATTGACCACATTGATATCAAATACAACTTGGTCTCCTGGCTTATACACTGTATCCTGTATGGTCGTCTTATATAAAGCCAAATCAAATATCTCAATAGAGACGGGATCATGATCATCTTCGTCTAATTCAGGATCTGAATTATTATTAGGATCTGAGGGATCTCCAAATCCGTTACCATCAGTTACATCATCAGTGTTATCATCAGGATTGCCTCCAGAATCATTTTCTGGATTATCATCAGGCATACTATCTATGTCAGTCTTAGGTTCACCTGGATTATCAGCATCTTCGAATCGTACTACTTCCACCAGGTGCAGCCAACTGCTATCTGTAGGTGTCAGGTCTTGGCTTACTTCCATTAGGAGGCAGACCTCTAATGTATCACCAGTCTCTATGACTTCATCTACAATGACCACCAATTCGCCATCTGTCGATTCTATCCACCCTGCTGATTGGTTTTCAGTTGTCAGATATTCAAAACCGTCACCATACAAATCTTGTAACTCGATGTTAGTTATAGGGCCATTGCCTTGATTGTGTATTTCTATGATGTACTTTATAGTATCTCCATAGAGGTGGGGACCTACATCATCGGTGTAGATAATGGAAGCTATATCGCATACTACAATCTTTGCTGGATCATTATCATCCTCGTCAAGCTCTGGATTAATGTCATCCGATGGGTCATCAGGATTTCCAGTACCATCTCCATCCACAACATCATCAGTATTATCATCAGGATTTCCTCCAGGATCGTTATTAAAATCACCATCGGGAGTACTATCAGCATCAGTAGTTTTTGTTTCGTTATTTTCATTGAGATACTCAGTTATCTCTGCCACTGTTGTCCAACTCTCTTCAGTAACTTCCCCAGTAGACACATTGGTCACTGCCAGATAAATACAAACAGAATCTGTCTCACCTGGCAGTATCAATTCTGAAGTCATCATAATGGCCAAGCTCGAATTTTCTTCTGTCCAGCTTGGAGAAAGATTATCATTAATAGTCAAATACTCAAAACCATTAGGTATGAGGTAGTCAACCGTCACACCATTAACAGTATTATTTCCTTGGTTATGGACAACAACTTCAAACTTGACGGTGTCGCCTAGCTCAATAGTAGAAGGCAATTCTACAATTCTATTGACCAGCGCTAAGTCGCATATAGCTATATCTTCATTATCAATATCGTCTTCGTTATCTGGGTCGTCTGTAGGGTCATCATTAGGTGTACTGTCTATATCCTCCATTTCTGGTTCGTTGCCATCTTCATCTTTAAAATCAGATATCTCTGAGACATTGATGTAATTATCAAAGGCAGGTGTATCACATCGCTGTACTATCAGTTGTATGTCAACAAAGGCAGAATTACCTGGTTGCAAAACCTCCTCCATTGTGGTAGTGGCTACATTGTTACTGAACTCCCAATCTGCATTTAATTCTTGCACATACATTAAACCACATGGTATTGTGTCATACAGCTCAACTTGAGAAACAGCCATTCCACCCTCATTACTAATTTCTATTCTATAAGTTAACGTATCACCATAACTGTACGGTCCAGCATCTATAACCATTTTGGTCAGTGCCAGATCAAAACCGACAATTACCTCAGAGACATCATGATCATCTTCATCACCACCAAGTAAACCATTCTCCGTGATTTCGTCATCTGTAGGATCACCAGGATCAAGGGAGTCACTCTCATCATCATTATTATCAGGAGCACTATCAGCATCCAATGGTGTAGATGTAGGATCGCTATCATTATCTGCAAAACTGATCTCAGCGTAATTCCACCAGTCCTCTACTGATACATCAGAGGCAGGAACAACCACAGTCAATGTAAGAGATATATCTACTGAAGCACCAGGCATAAGGCTACCCGTAGATTCATATTCCAAGTTATCCCCGATTAGAGTCCATCCAGTATTATCTGCAGAAGAAAATAAAAAGCCATCATTAAGATAATCTGTGACTACGAAATTGTCAGCGGTTACATTACCTTGATTGTAGACAGTAATGAGAAAATCTACTTGTTCTCCCGGTCGGTAAGTCTTTTCATCTACAGTAATTTTTTTCAAAGCCAAATCAAAGACCTCCACTAGAACAGGGTCGTTATCATCTTCGTCTAGGTCCGGATTGACCTCTTCGGAAGGATCTGAAGGATCACCTGTCCCATCTCCATCTACAACATCATCTGTCATATCATTCGGATTACCACCAGGATCGTTATCTGGATCCGCATCAGGTGTACTATCAATATCCAGTTTAGGTACATCTGGATTATTCGGGTCTTCAAAGGAAGCGATCTCTACGACTTGGAGATATGAATCTTCAACAAAAGTAAGAGAGGATACTATCTGCATGTCCAAACAGATAGTATCAGACTCTCCTGACTTTAACACCTCAGAATATGTGGTCGTTAAGTGACCGTTGTTTTCCAACCAGTTTTCTGCTGTGTTAGTAAATGTGCTAACATTATTCATTCCGCTTCCGAAGAAGTCGTTTATTGTTATATTGGTGATGTCTCCGTTACCTTGGTTGAAGACAACTATATTAAACTTTACTGTGTCTTGGTATTGGAAAGGCCCCGTTTCTTCTGTATAAATTTTTACTGCTGCATCACAGACTTCTATAATAGCTGGGTCGTGATCATCCTCATCTAAAATAGGATCGTTGTCCTCCGTTGGATCATCAGGGTCACCTTGTCCGTTACCATCAGTAACATCATCAGTGTCATCATCAGGGTTGCCTCCGGAGTCATTTGTAGGATCATTGTCAGGTGTACTATCTATATCTGACTTTTCTTCGCCTGAAGCCTCTGGGTCTTCAAAACGATTTATCTCAGCGAAGGTAGTCCAGCTATCTTCTGTGACATCTTCTGCAGCAACATTATCGACGGTAAGGAAAATACATACAGAATCTTGTTCTCCTATATTGAGAACATCTGGCAGTACAATTGAAGCGCCATTAGCCTCCTCGGTCCAGGCAATAGTTGCAGTCGTATTCTCATCCACATAACTGAGTCCGTCAGGTATAGAATAGAATACTTCTATGTTAGTGGCAGGTACAGTTCCTTGGTTCTCTACGACAACCAGATACTTGATTGTATCACCAAGTTGTAGCGTTGCTGGTTGCTCGTCAATAACATTAATTAAAGCAAGATCACAAATTGGCACTGTTGCGGGATCTACATTATCTTGATCTGTTTCTGCTACACCGTCAACAGTGGTTGCTGTACCATCACCGTTTACATCGTCATCAGCATCAGTATTAATCTGACTGCCTACATTGTCATCAGGATTACTATTTAAAGGTGAATCACAATCTTCAATCGATTCGCCATCAATAAAGGCCGCCGATATTTCTGCATAATTAATCCAGTCCGAAGGATTATCTGTAGCAATAAGATTCAAAAAGATACAAACTGAATCTGCAGCTCCAGGGAGCAACTCTGAAACAATACTTGTATTTGGATTACTATTTGTATCTAAAACCCAATTTGCATTAACGTCAAGATCTGAATCAAATGTGTATCCATCAGGTAGATAATCCACAATTTGCACAGAATCAATTGTGACCAGTGACTGATTATATACTCGAATATTAAACTTAACTAGGTCACCAAATGCTAAGTCAGAAATATCATTTGATGGGTCAAAGGTCATAGACAAAGCAACATCTGGCTTAGGTGTCAATCCAACATCTAATGTATAGTCACTACTATCAATAGTCGCACAAATGGCAGGCAATGTTCCGACTCCAGGTAAGTCTAATACAATGCCGTCAGAATCTATATGGTCTGTATTATCACCATCAGCAGCATCCAATTGCGTTAACGTATATAGTATATCCTTAGAGGTAATTACCTCATCAGAATCATTAAAACTATCTCCACAAAAAGCTACATAGTAGGATTGTCCCTGTTCTATATATTCAAAACCTGGTTCCCATACTTCAGTGGCACTTTCAGATTTAGTGAAATAATATTCCCCTTGATCATTCGTAACAGTGGTAGCCACTAAATTAGCATCTGCACCACCAGAACCTTTAGCATACAGTTTCACCACAAAATCTGATAATGGCTCTTCTTCAGGGTCTTGCTCTCCATCACCATCTAGATCTATCCAAATATAATTACCTATGTTGGGATGAATTTCACCACAAGGGCTATATACGTCTACATCTCCGCCTACACCTTTAAAATCTGCTAAATTAAAATCAACTATATATGGTATAGCCGCAGATGGTTGAAGCGAGAAACCTGAACTATTGTTATTTGTAAAATCACATGGGAAAATCATTATTCCATGAGGACCTAATTCTTCTCGCAAGTCAGAACTACTGATTACCAGATCAAAAAAACCATCATGTGTATCCCAAAGACCTACGCCTCCATAGCCATCATCATTTCCTGTCTGATCGTTAGGATATTGAGAATCAATACCCACTACAACTTCATTATAGATGCCATCATCATTAAGATCATTAAGTATGTAATTGGTGCCTCCATGATTATGGGAAACCGCATACTGGCCTCTACAACCTGTTCTTAGAGACACGACAATCTCTCCAGTAGGCAAGGTTTCGAGATCTGATATAGCGATCCACCGTGGCTCTTCAGAAAAGAATCCAAGTTCTCCATCAGCAATTAAGGTCGTATGAAATTCCTCTGTGCCAGTGAAGTCACCATCTTCTGTGAGATCTACAGAATAGACTCTTGGTTCTCTATCCAGATTATGTGTTCCAAAAAATAATTTTGACCCATCAGCAGAAACTGTCATTCCATAAGGCTTTGGATCAGGTGCCCATCCTGGAGAACCGTCATCTATAGTAAAGTTATCAGCAGTCTGAGGATCAAAAACACTTAATATATTCCCATCTATATCAAGTCTATAAATGCTTCCGTCTTCAAAATTGGAAGCAAATACTTGATTTCGGGTTTCATCATATGTGATGTTACCAAGTCCAGGTCCAGTGGTTCTTGTGATAACAAATGGATCTTCACAACCATTGTGCTGGAATGTGATTGCTTGCTGAGGCAACTGTGCGAAGACTTCTGGTGCACCTGTTGTCTTATCCATTCTGTATATAGTTCCAGCTGCTCCAAGATCATCTGTTCCGCCACCTATGGACCCATATCCTACTATGGCTGGAAAAAAATGATCACCTCCGCCAAACGAATAGCCATAAAGACTTCCATAATGACTAGAGGCTGCAGCATACATATATCCTTCATAATCATACATTACACCAAATACGTTACCAATCTTATCGACCGTCCAATCAGGATGGTGCCAGATGGTAGGATGTATCTCAGGACGATTTGGACCTACTTGTACATCTCTCATGTCATATAGGCCGAAGGTGAATCTTTCTGCTGGATCTTCTAGGGCAGCTATGGTACCACAGCTAACAATAGCTGTACCTGGACCTAATAGTGTCTCTTCCTTAAATAATCCTTCTCCTAACTCTAAGTCTTCCATCTTATCTACAGGTCCACAATCACTATCCTTGTGAATGATACCATAAGAGTAATTACAGCTAAATGCAGTAGGAAACTGAACATCAGTGTTATTGTCTTCACCTACACCAGAAGATTGAAAATCATCAGGAAGATCAACAAATTCGATTCTGTATCTGATTTCATCTTCAAAAGAAACAACATCATTCTCAAAATGATACTCTCCATTACCATCGGTTGAGGTAGACTCAAGTAGTAAATCTTGTATATTATCATCATTGAAGTAGATTAGAACATTGACGCCTTGTACACCACTTTCAGTCTTGTCATAGACTCCATTGCCGTTTTCATCATCCCAGACAAAACCACCAACAGTACCTCCTTCACAAGGATTTGGCGGACAAGCTTCAACAGTTATCTCTGCTGATGCTTCAGAACTACAACCGGATGCATCAGTTATGGTAAGACTATAATTCCCTATAGGCGCATTAGGAATTTCTGACAATCCATCAAAGTCGTCATTACTCCAATCATAAGTAAAGGGTCCTAAACCACCAGTGATATTAACAGAGATAGATCCGCCATCCTCAATAGGCCTACAAGTGATATCTGTATCCAGTAATTCTACTGAAGGTTTCAATGTAAGACCTACATCAAAAGTATGATTGGTTTCGGTAACAGTAACACTTATAGATGGTAATACTCCTATATCTGGTATCGAAAAGACAGTCGCATCAGAGTCATTGAAATCTGGATTATCTCCCATCCCAGTGTCATTAACCGTTAGCAAATAACTGTTATTTCCTGAGCTTATCAATTCAGATACTTCATCATAACCATCTCCGCAAAAGACTACATAGTAGCTGTTATCTCTTACTACTTCCTCAAACCCATCTTCCCATGTCTCGTTCTCCGTCTGATTATTAGTAAAGTGATAATTACCTTTAATGTCTGTCATAGTTGTTGCGACAAGCTCAGGAGTACCTGTTTCTGGCTTGGTATATAACTTTACTGTAAGTCCTGATACTGGCTCCTCACAAGGATCCTGTATACCATCACCATTAGCATCTACCCATATATAATTTCCTATCTGAATCGGCACTTCTTCACAAAGCGCTTCTATATCTCCCAATCCTATACCTTTACCCAAGGTCGTGTTAGGATTGTTGGTTGCATATAATTGGAATCCGTTACGAGATCTTTTACCAGTCGCGAGGTCAAGAAAAATGACACCTCCAGTATTAAAATTTGGTGCTCCTGTCACAGGATCATAAGCAGTAGAGATCACCTCACCGCTACCCGGCACCATCGCTACCCCCCCTATGGTAATCTCAGCATGGCCAGGAAAAAAACTCAGCCCTGTTCCATCGATCCCTCCATCACCATGAAAATAATCACCATCAAAAAACTCTCCTTCTTTGGCCAAGAATCCTCCAAAAGAAGGAACGTAGCCTTCTTCGTCATAAGTATGTATCGCGAGACCCTCACTGGCACAGCCAGAAGCCACACTTTCTATTTGCCAATCAGTACCTGTGTAGCAGGCTTTTAGAATATCCCCTCCAGAATATCCAGATCTGATGTCAGTGCCTTCAGGTCCATAATTGGCAAAACCAAACTGAAAGCCGGTTCTATCTGTAAAACCTAGAACCATGTCTCCATTATCAGCAAATTCGATATCCGTCAATAACGGTGTAGGATACCCGATGTTACCATCGGCACAGGTAGCAGGCATAACACTGAGCCACGGCTTCCATCTGTCTATCTGATTACAACCATCAGAATAGGTAAAAGGCTCTTCTCTTGGATAATCCAATGGAAAATCCAATACTTCGACAAACGCATCTTCTTCCAGCTGATAGACGGTTGCACGTAGATTTTCTACACCAGAATTATCTGTGAAATCATTTGGATTACCTGACTCCGCTCCATCACAGGTCACACCGACATATATAATGCCATTGCGTTCTGCCAAGGCCCATGGTCGCGCTTCGCCCTGCACACAGCCTGGATCTGGAATAGGATAGCTGCCTAGCAGTTCTTTCGTTATGGTACTGATAGCATATAAAGTCTTGTTATAAAGATTGACGACATATAAAGTTTCTTCATCTTCGCTCAGCTCTATATCTCCTATACCGACTTTTCCTACATCTTGAAAAGCAACAGCATCATTTTGTACAAACTCATTCAAGCCTCTTGCTGCATTATCTAAATATTGTGGATCGGATGTCACAGAACTCACAGCAATATTCAAATCATCTGTCAATTCTAACCACGGTGTTGCATTGGCAGTATCAGAAAAGGGATCAACTAAATAAATCGCATCCAAACCACTTGGACCCAAGGGTATATGTCCTTTGAGAACAGCAGAGGTATAAATAGATTTTGTCGTTTTAGCATAAGCGACTCCCCACAGAGAGCCTGTCATTTGAGATTCGGCAATTGTCGTTTTATCTAAATCGGCAGTGCCTTCATTATTATAAGAAAATCTAAGAAGCACATCTTCATTAGCTGAAGGGCTAGACACATAGCATGGCGTCACCATCATAGGATTTCCACCACAAAAGGATGCCTTATTAATAACACCGAAATGAATGTTACAAGATACTTGATCAACTATCCTTGTATTGGTCAGATTATCTACACCCGCTAAAGACGACACATATCCTTCTGGCAACTCTGAATACTCTATCCTATACTGATTTCCTAAGGCAATACTAGGGTCAGAAAAATAATAATCGCCATTGAGATCTGTAAATGTCGTTTCTATGAGATAACTTTCTCCCAAATCACTACAACCAAAAACCTGAACTTTGACACCACCAGGACCCGTCTCAGCTTCTTCATTGATACCATCTGCATCTATATCATTAAATACACGACCTCCTAAGCCATCTATACAAGGACCTTGAATAACGCCAGGTGAAGAAGGTGGAGAATAGCTAGAACTATATTCATCTGAATCTTCTTCAAATAGAACTGAGCATTGCTTATTAATCTTTCGGTTTTCTTTGGATTCCTTAATTCCAATATTGAATATGGACATAAGAGTTATACCCAAAACTATTGCAGTATACTTCATAAAATTGTTTTCAATTAATTATGATGTATGAAGCACACATTATACAATCACGATGAGTAAGGGTAAACTCTATCGATAAAATATTATCGAACTATTAGATTGCTAGCCTAAAATGGACAAATGAAATAAATACGTTTTCCAAAATAGTCTAAAATGCATATATCCAGGACTTTGAAAATTAAACCTGATTCCATACAAAATATGAGGCTCTATAATACCAGGCTGAGGTAAAATAGAAATCAGGGTATCAAGTGGATATCGGTTATATGGAATACTTAATTTGTAATTCGGGTAATTACAATGCAAACATATCATATTAAGTATTTACACAATATGTTATGATCCTAATCTACAAAAAGGTGGGTGTCATTAACAGAAAGGAGGGTACAACTGAATAATGAATATTCCAAAATACTACGCTTACTTTGAGCGGCCATTAAAGCCTTTTGAACTAATCATGGGATAAAACAAGAGATACGATAAAGCAAGCATTTCCAGATAAGACTCGTAAGTAGATGAGAGAGTTGCAGGTAGAATAAGTATACGTCCCTTAAGTAAATTGAATCAGTAAACCAGTATCCAGAATTAGCTATAAAGAAACAAACTAATAAATCTGAATACTCTTATTCTCGAAATTATTTAAGAATAATAAGGCCCTATCCTAGATGAAAATGCTGAAGCACATCCTCTTTATAAGTCCTACTGAAGGATAGCTCAACATCATTTGTGAGTACTATGGTGTTGTCTCTATTTCTAATAGAATTTACTTTATCGATATTGACTATAAAGGACGAAT
>CAZPUF010000048.1:0-16058 GCA_964589705.1 uncultured Saprospiraceae bacterium
CTTCAGGGGTCTGATTATTCTCTAGCAGGGCAGCAATTATCCTTGCCAATGCCAGAGCACTGCCATTGAGTGTATGAGCTAAGTGTTTTTTTCCATCAGCATCTTTATATCTCAATTTGAGTCGATTGCTTTGGAAAGTCTCAAAATTAGAGACAGAACTTACCTCCAACCAACGCTTTTGAGCGGCTGAAAATACTTCCAGATCGTAAGTCAAGGCGGAAGCAAAGGAAAGGTCACCACCACATAAACGCAAAATCCGGTATGGCAGTTCCAATTTTTGCAATAACCCTTCTACGTGAGCGACCATTTGGTCCAATGTCTCATAAGACTTATCAGGATGTTGTAGTTGCACAATCTCTACTTTGTCAAATTGGTGGACCCTATTTAGCCCCTTAACATCAGCCCCATAGGAGCCTGCCTCACGCCTAAAACACTGGGTATAACCTGTCAATTTAATAGGAAAAGCTGCTTCTTTAAGCATCTCGCCTCTGTATATATTTGTGACGGGAACTTCGGCCGTAGGTATCAGATAAAGGTCATCTCTTTCTACATAGTACATCTGACCATCCTTATCTGGCAGCTGCCCTGTCGCTTTAGCAGAATCGGCATTAACTAAAAGCGGAGGGACAATCTCTTCATAGCCTGCTTTAGAGGCTTCATCAAGAAAGAAAGAAATCAATGCTCGTTGCAACTTAGCCCCTTTACCTCTAAAAACTGGAAAGCCTGCCCCTGTAATCTTTACACCAAGCTTCATGTCTAGTATGTTGTACTTAGTGGCTAGTTCCCAGTGAGGAAGTGCCTCAGCGTGCAGCTCAGGCAAGTTACCTGACCAAGGCTTAGCCACCTCATTATCCTCATCTGTTTGTCCAGCTGGCACAGAGGGATGTGGTATGTTAGGAATTTGGACCAATAAGGACTCCAAATTATTGACAACGTCAGACATCTTGGATTCTGTATCAGCGATCTGTGTTTTGAGTGTTTCTACCTTTGATTTGATCGCATTGGCTTCATCGGCTTTTCCAGCCTTAAATAACTGACCTATCTCTCCAGAAAGTTTATTTCGCTCTGCAAGAAAGGCATCATTTGTGGTCTGCAACTTTTTCCGATCATCATCTGCTGCAACCACCTGATCCAGAAGAGCTAGTCGTTCTTCTGTCCAGCCACGCTTCTTAAGTGCCTCGGTCATTTGGGCCTTATCCGTTCTAATTTTATTGACTTCTAACATACTCGTCTACCTAGTTTGATTCATGGTTCAAATATACAATCGATTTATACCCTTTGAGTGAATTCAGATAGGATCTAAAATATATCTACATACGCGGTCCTTAAGTGTCATTGGCCAATGAAGTTGTTGCTTCTCGCAATTAGTACACCATTCATATAGATGACTGCATCTTATTTATAAATAGTGCTAGCTATGAAAAGACCTCGACACTCTACTACTCTCAATGCTGGAACAATGGCTGATGTGGCATTCTTGCTGCTCATATTCTTCATGGTTGTGACCACCTTTCAAAGAGAAAAATCATTATCCATGAGATTACCCCCTAAAGCAGATGATGCCCAACCCCAAAAGGTAGCGGATAGTAAGGTCTTAAGTATCCTCATCAATGCAGACAATGACATAATGATAGAAGGTGAAATTGCAAATTCTAATCTTGATGTGCTGATACAAGGACATTTACTCAAAATGATAAAGCTTAAAATTTCACCAATTGTCAATCTAAATATGCATTCGAAGGCTGATTATCAAAGTTACCTCTCTGCCTTATCCGATATAAAATCAGGCATACACCTAGCTAAAAATGAACTGGCCAAAGAATTATTTAATAAAGCGTTATCCAAGTTAAGCAGAGAAGAATATGCTGCACTGAATAAGCAATGCAAAATCAGAATTATGGAAGCCGTTGTCACGCTGTAAAATCCTCACCTATGTATAAGCAACAAAATAACAAAAGGACCCTGCCTGAGATTAACACATCTTCACTACCTGACATCATTTTTATGCTATTATTCTTTTTCATGGTTGTAACGGTTATTAAAAAAGAGGATAGTCAAAGTGAGATTAAAATCCCTGTAGTGAACTATGCAGAATTGGTCACAGATAAGAACAACGACGCTATTATTATCACCAATGACCAAGCCGCTGTCAGCTACAAGACTGGAGGACAGCAATATGCTCAATTGTCCGATCTGAAAAAAGCTTTGACCAAACGACTGGCTAATCTCAGGTTAGCACGTATAAAGCTTATCGCAAATAGTGGTATCCCAATGGCAGAGATCAATGCTGTCAAATCTTTGCTTCAAGAACTAGAGCTATATGAGGTAGATTATCTTGTAATGGAGAAGTAGAATTAAGCGGCCTCTTTAGAATAAGTTATTAACATAGGGCCCAAAATACCTTGTTAGCGTCCCAAATCGCTGTAAATGTTGGTATAGTGATTGTTCTAGAACTATGTAATATTTCATCTTATCGATGAAAAAGTTATATTTGCGGCAGAAATACGCCGAATAATCTTACTTATCTTGTATTTCTTTCTACAATTTCCCTCTATTTCAAGTTCAAATAATCGAATTCGACCTTCAAATAAGGATTTAATTTTTAAATTTTACCTATTCCCTCCATAATGTACGATATACTACAGTTGAATGAAATGCTCGTTCCAGAGCTAAAAGAAGTCGCTGAAAAACTAGAACTAAAAAGTTACAAGAGACTTAGCAAACAAGACCTCATCTATAAAATTCTAGACCACCAAGCCATAGTCGGTGGAGATAAAGCAGAAAGTGAAGAGGCCAAGCCGGTTAGAAAAAAAAGAGAGCCAAAGCCAAAGCAACCTAGAAAGCCAAGAGAGACGGCTAAAAAAGAAGCTGCTCCTGCGGAGGAGACCAAAGCCCCAGAAAAAGAAGCAGCAGCACCAGCCGCTCCAGAAGCCAAAGAGAGAAAACCAAGACCTCAAAGACAAGATCGACAGGACAGACCAGAAAGACAAGACAGACAAGATCGCAAACCGAGAGAGCAACGGGAGCAAAAGCCTGACGTGAAGAAATTCAATGTAGACATGGATGGTGTCATAGAAGGCACAGGCATATTAGAGATGATGTCCGATGGATATGGATTCTTGAGATCAGCGGATTATAACTATCTCACAAGTCCAGATGATGTATATGTATCTCCATCACAGATTAAGCTATTTGGACTAAAGACAGGAGATACTGTACAAGGTGCAATCAGACCTCCTAAGGAAGGCGAAAAGTATTTTGCATTACTGAAAGTTTCGAAAATCAATGGACTTGATCCTGAAAAAACGAGAGAGAGAGTTCCATTCGAATACTTGACACCACTGTTCCCGGATGAAAAATTGAAATTGGTGACACATCCTGCAGGCAAGGATTTGGGTAACAGAATGATAGACCTTTTTACACCAATAGGAAAAGGACAAAGGGGACTTATCGTAGCACAACCAAAGACAGGTAAGACCTTCTTACTAAAGGACATTGCCAATGCAATAGCAACTAATCATCCAGAATGCTATCTTATAGTATTACTAGTAGATGAAAGACCTGAAGAGGTAACGGATATGAAAAGATCTGTCAATGGGGAAGTTATTGCTTCTACATTTGACATGCATGCTGACAATCACGTAAGAGTCGCAAATATCGTGATAGAAAAAGCTAAGAGAATGACAGAAAGTGGCCACGATGTAGTGATACTTCTGGATTCTATCACCAGGTTGGCGAGAGCTTATAACACCGTTGCACCAGCCTCAGGCAAGGTATTATCAGGTGGTGTAGAAGCCAATGCACTGACTAAACCAAAGAAATTCTTTGGGGCAGCAAGAAATATAGAAGGTGGTGGTTCATTGACTATCTTGGCGACAGCGCTTACTGAGACTGGCTCTAAGATGGATGAAGTCATCTTCGAAGAGTTTAAGGGTACTGGTAATATGGAGCTACAGCTTGACAGGTCATTGGCTAACAAGCGTATGTATCCTGCAATAGACTTGACTAAATCTAGTACAAGAAGAGAAGATCTTCTACTAGAAGATGGCATTATTACACGTATGAGAATGCTTAGAAAGCATCTTGCAGACATGAAACCAGACGAAGCCATGACTTTCCTTAGAAAGCATATGATGGGAACTACGACTAACGAAGAGTTCCTAGTAACTATGAATGGATAATATATCTAAAGTGGCAGTCCATATTTTGTGTGGACTTGCTTGATTATTGTGCCGAAAATCACATATATTCGCAGTCCTTTTGAAAATTTAACCATTTAGGTGTCAAAAGGATAAGAAACTACAACAGATTTTAAATACGACTGACGATGAAAAGAACATTTCAACCATCAAAAAGAAAGAGAGCCAACAAGCATGGTTTTAGAGCTAGAATGGCGTCTAAGAATGGTCGTAAGGTGTTGGCCAATAGAAGAGCCAAAGGTAGAGCTAAGTTGACAGTCTCAGATGAGGCTTATTCTAAGTAATAACTGACCTTCCCTCCTGACCAAGTCTTCTCCTTGTTTTAATTTTTATATTTTAAGGGTGTTACCTACTTAAAACCCTTTGTGTCTGTGAAGTTAAGCCTCAATAAATCTGAGCGACTTAAAAGTAAAAAGCTAATAGATGCCTTGTTTGCATCTGGACAGTCAAGCTTTGTCCACCCACTTAAAGTATACTACTCCTGGCAACCTCTCACTCCAGAATACAGTCCTCTTCTCTTTTCTGTATCTGTACCTAAGAAAAAAATAAAGTTAGCTGCCCACAGAAACAAGATTAAAAGAAGAATCAGGGAAGCTTATCGTCAAAATAAAGTTCCACTGCACAACAAGTTGACTGAAGATGGTCGTTATCAGTTAGCACTTATGTTCGTACATTTATCAGATAAGCAGACAACCTACCACAAACTTGAAAAGGTCGTTGTCAAATTACTAAGACGATTAGAAGATGAAATTCCTGATTAAATGCTGCTTGCTCCTACTCCTTAGCTCTCCTCTTTATAGCCAAGGAATCTACTTGCAATTGGAAGAAATCAACAGCTTCAACAATGTCAAATACTATCCTGGAGATAAGATTGAATTCACTACTATCGACTATCCCAAATCTTGGCGGAAAGAACGCATCCTAAAAATCATGCCTGAAGATGGGCTTATCTTTTTTTCGGTAGGATACATGACGCTGAATGAATTCCATAGTATTCGTCAATCAAATACGACTGCGCTAGTAGCCGGGACCGCCATTGGTACTTTTGGGACAACCTGGCTAGGATGGGGATTATTGGGCACACTAAGAGATTCAGGTTTTACCTTGGGTACACGAGAAATCATTATAGGCGTAGTCGCTGTTTCCCTTGGATGGGTATTACGGAAATTCTTTGGCAAGAAAAGAAATAACATTGGCAACCTCTATCGATTGCGGATAATCGATGTACGTATGTTTTAAGCTGGTGGAAGCTATTATTGGCTATGATCCAAAAAGTAAGCGACTGCTTCATGATACCCACCTACCCCTTTGCCGATAACTTTGTGTACAGCGTTGGCACTGATGTAAGAGTGCTTTCTAAAATCTTCTCTGTTTTCTATATCTGAAATATGCACTTCTACAACTGGAGTGGTTATGGCTTTGACGGCATCAGCTATAGCTATGGAAGTATGTGTATATCCTCCTGCATTGAGTATGATGCCATTATATGTAAAGCCTACTTCCTGTAACTTATCTATAATATCCCCTTCATGATTGGTTTGAAAATGATGGATGCGTAAGTTGGGAAAAGCATCGCGGATTTCTCCTATGACCTCTTCCATAGTTTGATGTCCATATATCTCAGGTTCTCTTGTCCCAATCAGATTCAGATTAGGGCCATTGAGAATTAGAATATCCATTCTACTAGTTTGCCATTTCTGACATAAACTTGATTCTGACCATTAAAATCTCCTCCAGTGTAATGTCATCTTCTTGTAATTCTTTCAGCGCATCCTCAGCAGAATCAGATTCAGCATCAGAGAAGTAATCATATACATCTTCTATCACGCCTTCGTCTAAGTTGTCATTTAGATAATATGATATATTTAGCTTTGTGCCGGAATTAACGATGATATTCATCTCATGAAGGAGTTGATCCAAGCTCATACCTAAAGTCTGAGCAATATCAGGTAAAGGTAATTTTCTATCTATTCCTTGGATAACAGTGACTTTAGCCTTGGACTTATTGGCTACTTGCTTCACCACTATTTCCATTGGACGGTCTATATCGTTATCGTCTACATAGTCTTTGATAAGTGCCAGAAACGGTTTGCCAAACTTTGATGCTTTACCCTGACTGACACCACTGATTTTCAAGATATCGTCTTTACTTATGGGGTAATAAGTCGCCATATCTTGTAATGACACTTCTGAGAATATAATCCAAGGTTGGAGGTCTAGTCTCTTCCCTTCCGCTTTACGAAGGTCTTTGAGCATATTGAATAGGGTGTTGTCCAATGCCGAACCACCTGATGCTCCTGTCATAATCGCATTGTCTACCGAGGCGCTAAAATCTCTGTTGATAGGAATTGAGATCTCTTCTGGTTTATCCAGAAAATCTCTTCCCTTATCTGTCATCTTAAGCAATCCATACTGCTCTATTTCTTTGTAAACGAAGTTGTGCAAAATCGCTTGCCTCAGAATTGAATGCCAGAACAATTCTCCTTTTTCCTTTCCACTTCCATAAGTTTTCTTCTCTTGGAAGTTGACTGTTTTGATCTCTTTAGATGCTTTACCAATCAGATAATCTGCTATGAACTTTACGCCATAGTTTTCTTTTAGTTCGGTTATTACACTAAGCGCTTGGTGCATCTCATCTGTAACGACTTGTGTTTCCTTCGGATGCTTACAGTTATCGCAGTTTTCATTGCATTCAGCTGCGTCATACTGCTCGCCAAAATAATGCAATAGGAATTTTCGACGACAAGAACTGGTTTCCGAATAGGCAATAATTTCCTCCATCAATTGGCCAGCTAATTCCTTTTCTGCTACACCCTTGTCTCTAAGAAATTTTTCCAGCTTCAGAATGTCTTTATAAGAGTAGAAGGCCAAACAATGTCCAGGAAGGCCATCCCTTCCTCCACGGCCAGTTTCCTGATAATAATTTTCTATACTTTTTGGTATATCATAGTGAATGACGAATCTAACGTCTGGCTTATCTATACCCATACCAAAGGCGATAGTAGCAACGATCACATCAAGGTCTTCCATAAGAAAATCATCCTGGACTCTATTTCTTGTCTTCCCGTCCAGACCCGCGTGATATGGCATAGCATTGATACCATTAATCTGGAGTACTTGAGCAATTTCTTCAGTTGATTTTCTGGACTGAACATAGACGATACCTGATGCCCCATTTTGAGCCTTTATAAATTGTACAATCTCTTTTTGAGTCTGGGCTTTATTGATTTTAGGTCGGACTTCATAATACAGGTTATCTCTGTTAAAAGAACTAACATAAGAGATAACATCACGCATCTCCAGATTCTTGACTATATCTGTTCGCACTTTTGGTGTAGCTGTTGCGGTCAAGGCTATAACTGGTATAGTCTCTGAGATACCTTTGACCATAGACTTGATTTTTCTATACTCAGGTCTGAAGTCATGGCCCCACTCTGATATACAGTGTGCTTCATCTACAGCAATAAAAGATACGTTGGCATCCCTGAAAAACTTGATGTTTTCCTCTTTGGTCAAAGTTTCTGGAGCAATAAATACCATTTTCGTCTTCCCTGACTGTATATCTGCCTTGACTTGCTTCATCTGTGTTTTGTTCAGAGAAGAGTTAAGGAAATGGGCGACTGTATCATCATTACAAAAACCTCTAATAGAATCTACCTGATTCTTCATTAGTGCAATGAGTGGAGAGATGATGAGTGCGGTACCTGGCAGCATCAATGCTGGCAATTGGTAACAAAGTGATTTTCCCCCTCCAGTGGGCATGATTACGAATGTATCTTTCCCTTCTAAGACGCTTCTTATTATATGCTCCTGATTTAGTTTAAAATCAGAAAATCCAAAGTTTTCTTGTAAGGCTCCTTTGAGGTCATACGTCTCAGCAGTAAATTCTTTTACTTCCATCAAATTATATTCTTGAAAAAGTGATTATCTATACAAATAGGGTGTTAAAAGCGACCAGTCTGCATGCATTTCTTATTAAAACACATGAGAGGTAAGTAGTATTAGCGTTAGACAAATATGAAACGAATTTCAATCCCTAAACTGAAGTATAAGATACAATATTTATCAAAAGAAAAGAAATTGAGTCTCAAAATTGACAGTTCAAATGCAAAATAAATTAATTGAAAATTCTGCATAAATTCGTTACATTATTGGCACATCGTTGTTAGGCTTAGAATGATAATCGCTGGATTATAATAGCACCAAAATTTTGACTTAATTCTAGTAATAAAAAGAATTTTCATAGGTTGCGCTGATAATGACATAACGACAAAAATTTGACACTATATGAATGCTGGAAACGCTAATCTTCTCAATGCTGTAGTACTAATTGGAATGAGTGTATGGGGCTATAAGTCTGGTGGTGCTCCCACTGCTCTAATCCCTCTTGTCTTTGGTGCCGTGCTACTCTATTTTACCAATAGTATTAGAAATCATAATAAAACCATCGCCCATATCGCAGTTGTGATCACGCTGATAGCCTTGGTTGCTTTAGTAGCCAAGCCACTTCCCAGAGCTATCAACGGCATGAATAATGACATCATGCCTTTGGTAAGAGTGGGCTCTATGGTACTCACAGGGGTAATAGCTCTTATTTCATTTATCATGAGCTTTATAGCTGCTCGAAAAAACAAAGAGACAAGATTTAATTAATAATTGCTTCAATTGTCTTTAAAACAAAAAAGCCAGAATTCATTGTGAATTCTGGCTTTTTGCTTTTTAGATATGCTTATCTATATTTTGACATGCCCCCAGTTTTCACCAGATGCAATTCTATTAATTTGTGTGATAGAGACACTATATTTTTCAGCTATTGATGTTTTAGTCTTTCTACCAGCCTTCAGAGACTTCTTAATTGCTTTTACCTTCGCTTCTGTAAGTTTAGAGTTATATCCACCTCTTCGGTCAAGATTCTGATAAGTACCGAGTTTGTCATGCAGCTTTGACCATTGCTTTCTATCTGCCCACATTAGATTCTTCATCTTATTATCAGCTTTCTTTCCATTCTTGTGGCAGACAAATTCTTGAGATTTCTTAGGCTTATCTAAAAACAGTTCTGCTACCAATCTGTGAACATAGAAGGTCTTTCTTTTGTCATCAGAGATTTTGATATTGAACTGGTGGTATCCTCCTTTGGTGTATGTCCCTTTGATAAGACATTCATCCTTCGTTTTCTTATCTACACTTTTGATCCTTCCATTGCTGGAGATCATGTAGTTCATTCGTTTAGTACTGCCGTTCTTTTTGATTTTTTTCCAAGTCTCATTCTTTAAAGATTTTACTTCTTTTCTTTCTGCTTTCTTTGCAGTGACTTTTCTAGTAGAAGATCCTTTCTTTTTTGGTGAAGCCGTCTTTGTTTTTTTTCGAGGGGTGACTTTCTTTCTAGTTGCCATTTTTTATTCTGATTGTTTGTGAATAATTTACACAAATATACAGTAGAGTTATCCGTTATGTCAATATTCTATATATATAAAAAACAATGGGATAGTCCGAATTATTCGTCCTATCCCATTACTACATCTTTATAATTGCTCTTGGCAACCTAATTTTTTGGTCCCAAATACAAGACTACTTAATAACCACAATTTCGATACGTCTATTCTGTGCCCGCCCTTCTGGTGTCTCATTATCTCCTATTGGATTATCGGCTCCAAATCCTTGAGTAGTTATTCGTCCTTCATTAATACCCAAAGAGATCAGTCTTGTTCTTACCGATTCAGCTCTATCCTTAGACAACTGAAGATTGCCATCTGCGCTTCCACGATTGTCTGTATATCCTTCTATTCTAACTTTTACGTCTTCGTAGGTTTTAAGAATAGCGGCCATATTATCAACTTCTAATCCAGAGGTGCCGTCTATATTAGCAGATCCTGTCGCAAAGGTCAGGTTATTAAACCTGAATCTTCCTTCTCCGCCGCCGCCTTTTGATATATAGTTCATCATCTGCTCACCAGCAGATCCAGCAGCAAATTCTACCTTGTCTAGCATAGTTTTCGCTGCTTCATTTATACCTCCTAAGACAGTGCTTATACCACTCATAGCCTTATTTACCCCTTCTCCAGTCTTTCCGATTGCTTCTCCTACCTCTTCTATGGGTAGGGTAGCAGCAACAGTAGAGGAAAGCTTATCAGCACCACAACCAAGAATTTTAGTCGCCAGTAACCAGGCGCCAACTAATAAGAGTAGTAGCAATAGCAACCACTTCCACCAAGGAGTGCTTACTGAGGTAGTCGCAGGAACAATAGCTTCTTTTGTTGGCACTACTTTTTCTTCTACTTTTTCTACAACCTTCTTTGGCTTTGGCGCTTTCTTTACTTTAGGCTTTGGCGGCTCTACAACTTCTGCTTTTTTCTTCCAGCCAAAGGCACTCAATTCTGCTGCATCCATAAAACCCTTAGGGACGCCTGACTCCACACTTCCCTTCTGCGCATTGAGATAGGACTTTAATCCATTGACATCCAGATTGTTTTCCTGCACGTGCTTACCTAATACACTTAGTAGTAAAGGTGCACTTATCTTCATCATCTTAGAAGAGGTCAATTTCTTGACACCGCTTTCGGTAGCAACACTATTACTGGCTTCCCTGAGTTTTCCAGGATAGATAGATGGTAAGAAATGCTGACCACGGTTAACCAACCCATTGACAGTTTGAGGACTTCTAGTAAAAATATCCTCTATGTCATAGTCTCTATATTTCTCATTACTCAATATCTTATGAAGATCTTTTGCGCCTTTATCGTACGATACTCGTTGAATCATTCCTGCTACAATTGCGGCAAAGGTGCCATCAACAGCCGTACTTGTATCAGACTGCTCTTCTCCGAAAAAATGAGCTGAATGTTCCGCAAGACTATATCCCACTTTGGATTTGACTGTGTCTAGTAAGTTTGACATATTCAGAATAGTTTAGATTTGAAAAATTAAGGCCTAGGCCAATCGTGAAATTTCACCTATTGTGACGCTAAAAACCTCAGAAAGTATTGATTAAAGATAGGAAGGTGCAAAGATAGGGTTTTTAGTGTGGTCGTTTATATACACCTAACTAACTGATCCATATTCGTTTATGTCTTAATAACAGCAAAGGATATTACTGAGGATTATTACATTTATAAAAGAAAATTATTGGTAGATGAAATTTAGTTGCCATGTAGATATTGATTTACCCAGAGATCAGGTTATCAAATTATTTGATAATCCTGATAATTTAACCCACTGGCAAGATGGTTTTGTCTCCTTCAAGCACATTTCTGGTGAGGTGGGTAAGCCTGGCGCGCAATCAGAAATGATCTATAAAATGGGGTCCAGAGAGATGGTGCTATTGGAAACAGTGGTTCTAAGAGATTTGCCTCATGCATTTCACGGTACCTATGAGGGTAAATTTGGCAAGAACAGTATGAATAATTACTTTGAAGAATTAGGGCCTAATAAAACCAGATGGAAATCTGATTTACATTATATAAAGACCAATGGAATCATTATGAAAATAATGACAAAATTTTTTCCCAGCAAAATGAAACAACAAACCCAAAAATGGATGGATCAATTTAAAGCTTGGTCTGAATCTGTCTCCTAAATCTTATGACAAATCCCAATTACCATATTTGTATACGTTGGTTAATAGGCCTTGCCTTATTATGTACTAATAGTTATTCAATCATAGCCCAACAACAATTATGTGATGGCAATCTGGGTGATAATATTTTTGATGACGGAGATTTTGGCAGAAGTCGCACTAATGTACTCCTTAACGATCCAGGCATAGCTCCAGGATATCTTTATCATGCTGACGCTTCATCCCCTCCAGATGGTTCGTATGTCATCACCAACAACACTTCTAGTTGGGGATTCTATTTTCCCACATGGTTAAGGCTTTCTGACAATAGTCCTGAACCTGAAGGGTACTTCATGCTGGTCAATGCAGATATAAATCCAGGTCTTTTCTATGAAGAAATAGTAGATGGGCTTTGCGAAAATACTTTATATGAATTCTCAGCTGATGTCATTAACGTAGTGAGGAGAGGTGTTCCTGATCACATCCTTCCAAATATTAGCTTTCTGCTCAATGACGAACTCCAAGTTAATTCTGGCAATGTACCTCAGGATGAGAGTTGGCACACCTACGGGTTTACCTTTATGACAGAGCCAGGACAAACCAGCCTTAAGCTTTCCCTTAGGAATAATGCCCCAGGCGGAAATGGCAATGATTTGGCACTGGATAACATTAGCTTCAGAGCATGTGGACCCTCTGCTTTTGTCAATACTGTGCAAAGAATTTTTCTCTGTGAAGATGATAATAACCCAGCTGAAATTACTGCGGAAATAAATGCTACTAATCAAGCGCTTCAATGGCAATTTAGTCTGGACAGTCTGACCTGGGAGGATCTGCCCGGAGAAAATGACTTATCTGTATTCCATAACATATTTGATGCGGGTGTCTACTACTACAGATACATCACAGCTGGTACAGAGGTAGAACTACTTAATGATAAATGTTGGGTGGCTTCAGATATCTTACCTATAGAGGTGACACCGATTGATCATGTGGACAATAAAACAATCTGTGAGGGAGAGTTGTACCAATTTGGCACCCAAACCTTGACCGAAGAAGGGGATTATTTTGAGCAATTTATTTCGAGCAGAGGCTGTGATTCCTTTGTCAATCTGACTTTATCTGTATTACCAGATGAAAACTTAGTGCTAGATATTCAAGCTATGGATCCGTTGTGTTTTGAATCTATGGATGGGTCGATTGCTTTTGATGTAGTAGGAGGAAACAGAGGGCCTTATACAAGTATTATAGGTGAAATAGCTGCGGAAAATAACCAGCTCGACCAACTAACTTCTGGCGACTACAACATTGTAGTCACTGATTCGCAAGGATGTACGACTACCTCCATGGCGACGCTTACAGACCCTCCTTTACTTACTGTCTCACTTCCAAGTGATACCACAGTTAGTCTTGGGGACATTATTGTACTAACCCCACAAATCAATCAAGTTGTCGACTCAGTGATCTGGTTACCTCATATTTTATCGGATTGTAGTGATTGCGAATCTTTAGAGTTCACTCCATTTTTTTCAGGTACACATGGTGTGCAAGTGCAAAATGCTAATGGGTGTATCGCCTATGATGAATTGAATATAGATATCTCAATAGATAATTTACCAATATATATACCTACTGCTATATTGCCAACAGCAATTGGGGCTGACAATAACTTCACTATAGGTGCTAAGTCCAATCTCATTACCACAGTGCAATCCTTCCAAATATATGATCGGTGGGGAGGCCTTATTCATAGCATCAGAAATACTGAATCTTTGAATCTATGGGATGGTAGGAGTAATAACAGACCAGTAGAGCAAGGAGTCTATCCTTATGTATTAGAATTAATATTATTGGATGGAAACCTATATACTTTTATGGGTAACGTAACTATTTTCAGGTAAACTTGATATTATCTCCCACAGATACCTGACCAGGCTCTAAGCAGATTGCATTGGCACCAAACCAAATTTTTTTTCTTCTGAGACGATACTCAGTCAATGTCTTAAGCGGTTCTTTTGATTTGATCCCATTTTCTTGATTGATGTTAACTACACCGCATCGTGCACAAGGCTTGATGACTTTGAAAACAGATGCACCTATAGTAAAACGAGATTTCCAGTTATCTTCTTCATGAGCTTCGCTGGTGCTTATCAGAATATTTGCTCTGAATCTGTTGCTATTTACTTTGTCTTGTAACTTGTCATTAAGTGTAGTCATGCTTGCGTCGCCCAATATAAGGTATGGATATCCGTCAGCGAAACTTAACTCTGCCTTAAATGGAGGCACGAATAATCTCCTGGGTCTTTTAGATATATCTGTCATTTTGACTAGTCGTGCCGATATTCCAAGTGCATTGGAAAACCAATCCGATATAGCTGATGATACTTCATTGGCTTTCAACTTACTGGACCATACTTTGACCCTGGATGGTGTATCCGTATACAGCTTGAACGGCACTTCTATTTGGTCACCCTCATATGACACCAGGATACTGTCATCTGTCAACCTACATTTGAATTTTGCCATTGAGGCCATGCTTCGTTGTGTCAGAAATTCTCCCATATCATCTACAAGCATCCATCGTCGATCATGCTCAAATCCCAAATGAAAAGCTTCTATCTGATTGACAGATACAGCGCCGAGGCTTTTTATAGGAAAGATATTGAGTGCTGTTACCTCCATTGGTAATTGATTGGATAAATTGGAATTATCTAAGTCTACGAGCCTTTATTTCTAAATATTTATTAATAACATTAATTGACAACTCAGATGGCTTGGTTAATATTGTTTGTATGCCATTTCTAATCAATTCGTCTTTGATTAATTCTTTTTCCATAATCATTTTCTCCGCAAAAGTCTTGGTGTAAATATCGGACTTTGACTCCACCTCCATATCAGATGCTGCTTCTAACTCTGTATTGATAAAGATAATGACGACGAATAAGTGCCGTCGGCTCATGAGCTTCATATAGGGAAGTTGACGTCTTAGGTCATGTGGCGTCTCAAAGTTGGTATAGAACAACCAGATACTTCTATTTTTAATTAATCTTCTGGTCAACTGATGTAGCAATTCAAAATTAGACTCCTTGAATCCAGTACTTTGTTTGTATAGATGGCCTGCTATCCTTTCGAGCTGACCCTGCTTCGCACTGGCTTTAACCATAGAATCTATCGTATCTGAAAAAGTGATAAGCCCAGCATAATCAAATTTCTTTAGAATAATATTAGAGATAGATAATACTGAGTTAATCGAATAATCCAATAAAGTCATACCATCAAATGGCATTTTCATAGATCGCCCTTTGTCAAGGATACAGTATACACTTTGGTGGCGTGAGTTTTGATATTGATTCACCATCAATTGGTTCTGCCTTGAAGTGGCTTTCCAATTGATTGACTTTATATTATCTCCTTGGGCATATGGTCTGATATGTTCGAATTCATCATTCTCCCCTACTTGGCGAATTTTTCTGATGCCCGATAGCGAGGCAGTTTGGGAAAAAACCTGAAGCTCATGCTTTCTCATTTGTTTGACACTCGGTATTACCATGGAAGTAGACTCCAGGTCAAAAGTCAGTCGACGTTGTATAAAGTGAAATGGCGCTAATGAATATATCAGATAACACTTTCCAAACTGATATTCTCCCCGCTCATATGGTCTTATGAAGTAGGGTATTTCTTTAATTTCTTCTGCTTCCAGTATCAGTTGTCTTATCATGCCTCTGTGCTGAAACTGCTCAGGGAGTTCATCAAAAAATTCAGCATGCAACTTAGTCTGTGACTGGTTTTCTAAGGTATAATAGATGGTCTCACCATCACTTAGAGATAACTTAAGCGGCACGTCACGGGTAACGAAAACACTTTCTGTTAATTGACTTAGCCTCCAACTATCAGCAATACAAAAAATTATAAATAACGCCAGACATAGATGTGCTAAAGGCAATAAGATAGGCCACACATATGACAGCACATATATAATACGATAGCGGCCAATGCCACAAAGAAATTACTATTGAGATAAATTGATTTTACCATTAGCGAGGTACTTCCTTACCCTTTATTATTTCTTTGATAAGACTTTGAGAGTTGGTGCCTTCCATTTCAGCATCAGGAGTCAGAATAATTCTGTGATTAAGAATGAATGGTGCGATATATTGGATATCTTCTGGAATCACAAAATTTCGTCCTGCCATCAGAGCCACCACTTTACTGGTTCTCATTATAGCTAGTGAAGCTCTAGGAGAGGCGCCAAGATATATCTTACTATGTTCTCTTGTCTCAGCTACTAACTCCACTATATACTTCATGAT
>CAZPUF010000049.1:0-15990 GCA_964589705.1 uncultured Saprospiraceae bacterium
GTCCCTATATCTGTACCTTGAACAATAACCGATACACCTATTAAGGCTTCTCCGGTCTCATCAAGGATCTTACCGTTAATGACCTGTTGTGCAGTTGCACTCACAGTAGCCAAGCAGATAAACAGAACAAATAGTCCCATAACCCTTTTGGCATTATCATTAATACTTTTTAATAAGTAATTCATTTAAGTAATTATAGTTTTTAAATAATAGATTCCAATAAAATCAAAAGTTTACCTCAGACGTGACTAAGGATTTTCTAATATACCCAACGCTTATTTTTTTACTTGACTCGAACAAGCGAAAAGCAGAATGGATAATTGCAACAAATGTAATCAACCATGAATTGGTTAACCAATTTAAAATTATACAATTATCCCTTTTTACTAACATTTTGTCTGTCAATAATCGACAATTCCATAAAAAATTGTGCGAACTACAGTTATAGGCAACTTATGAACTATATAAAGCTCATATCCTATCTCATAAAGACAGTTTTCTTATAGAATTAAGAGCTTTTGCTTAAAGATGACTTTTTCAAATTCCTGAATTTCAAGGATGTAGATACCTTCTGATATCAGGTTGGAGCTGTACTGGTGCGCTGCACCTTCAAAGGTAAAATAGTCTACTATCCTGCCTTGCATATCAAATATGTTGACTGAGTAAATGCTCTCTGCATTCATCTGAATGGTGAATTCGCTGTTTTGTATAGGATTGGGGAATACACTTATCTCCTCAGGTAAGGCCTCTTCTTCCTCTTCTTCAGGAGGTGGCGGTGGTGCATCTCCACCAAGGACTGCCAATCTATTCACGCTAGTATTACCCTCATTGTCGGTCGCTATAGCCTGCAGATAATGTACTTCATGAGAAAGGCCCTGAATCATCGCAGTCAAATTAGAGAATATATAAGGCGCTTCATTATCCGATGCGAGTGGTTCTCCATTAATAAGCAGTGTTACACTCTGGACTGTACCATCGCTATCTGTTGCTGATATTTCAATATCCCCTCCTTCCCATTCGGATACATCTATTGTGGTCTCTGGACTTATAAAATTAACTACCGGTACAAAACCGACAATTCCTCCATCTGAAAAATCGCCGTGGCCACCCCAAGCAGCTAGCAAATCATATATGTCACCAGATCGCTGTTCGGGTATTGTGATATTGTTGACAGCCTCTGCACCCAATCGATCTTCTAATTGCTGGAGATATAGACTTCTAGGCTGTACATGCGTACCCCAGCTTTCCCAAAAGCCTTGTCCAGTCTGATCTCTGCCGATGCATCCTATCCCCCAATTAATAGAACCAAGAGGACTGTCTACTCTAAATTCTCCACCATATGATTCTATATTCCAAAACATCGTCTGAGCACCAGACCAACCGTGACCAGAGCCTGAGTTACCTCTATTCCAGACTCTTGTAGATCCCCCGCGAAGGTTGTCAAAGAGGGTGCCTGTGGCCCATCTGTGATGTGGACCTATATCCGAGTTAGTTCTCTCAGCTAATCCATCCAAAAAGACATTTGGTCCAGTGACCCTGGACCCTGTGACGAAGTCATGCCTTCCTCCTTCTGCATAACATCTTTGGAAGAGATTACCTATCCCTTCTTGTATTGCAAAAGGATATCTTCTGCCACCTGTGATTGGTGATTTGGGGTCTATGTAGGCACAATCCTGTACTGTGGTATAGTTGCTGTCTTCTATATTTACAGTACTGTAGGCCATATATTGGCCAGTGACTTCCTTCACCCAGCAATGCTCAGTATCATTCAACCTAATTGCCGTCCAAGCATGAGATTCGTCTGTGTCACGGTCATAGAATGATTGGATGCGCATATGCTCCACACCACAATGACTTATACGTCTTGATGCAGTTACTTTAGTGATAGCACCACCGCCATACTGTGCCTCCATCACATCCACTATGGGTATATCTATAGTGACCGTGTTGCCCGAGATCGCCGTAATCATTCTTTCGTGATCTATAGTATATGATTCAGGCGTCCATCCGCTACAACCGCTTTTCCCTGCACAAAGTGGTCCCGTATCCATGCCCAATTCATCTATCCAGAACTGGTTTGGTGTTCTCGTGACAACAATATTATCTCCAACTTGATAAGCTGAAGCATCTTCTACCTCAAAGGAATAAGAACCTACCGGCACATAATCGGTGAGAATGGGCTGAGTGGTTTCAAAATCTCTGCTTATACTACTAAAACCTGCAAGGCTGATCACACTATGATCGATTCTCAGATTAGCATGTAGTACAGTGCCATTAAGACCTTGACCTTCACCTCTGAGGATGACACCAGACTCCCTAATGGATAGAATACTTTCCAGACTATAATATCCTGCTTTAATAAGTACAACTCCTCTAATGCCATTCTCGTCAGGATCTAGTGCTTCTACCAAGTCTATGGCAGACTGTATTCTTCGAGTATCGTCTCCTTCTTCTGGTGTCACTGTTGCCATTACAGGCAGCTCCGTTGGAAGCGGAACGCCACCACCCATATATCCGGCATGAGAAAAATCAGGAATTGTATTAACCTCATTGGTCTGACCCTCCATGGCAAAAGGCACATAAGTCAATGCGCCTTGATCCAAATAAATCAATTCGGAAGCATTTTGGCCATACGCAGTGTATAGATCCAAAAGGCATATAATTAAGATGGATAATCGAAGGACCTTCATCATCTAAATATATAGATACCTAATCAGAAGGCCAATAATAATTGCAGTACTTGTCATGACTTGGCAGAAAGTTTTTAAATGAAAATACTGTAATAGTTGCTGACATGAAAACAAGAAGGACGTGTAAAATGTCGATTGTAGAATGGGTCAAAACAAAAAAGAGGAATGCCATAACAGACATTCCCCTTTTATATCGTGGAAATCAAATTTCCATTTCTTTGCTTATTAAGCTAGTGCTTAATTATTGGTCTTCGCCAACTGTAGCTTCAGAACTATTTTCGTGGTATGGAGACTCAGGATCATCAACAGGATTAAGACTAGCTCCTGCTACTCTTCCTTGGAAATCATCTTCAAATATTAATACAGCCTCACCAGAATCCATAGACCAAATCTGAATGTCATCTACATGGTATACACCATCACTAACAGATGAGTTAGAGTTGTACTTCCACTGGAAGTTAGCTGCGCCATCTATAACAGCCGCTAGATGACCATCTACATCAGCAGCACCTCCATTAGTCGTACTTACTGCATCTGTAATAACCGTTTGACCGCCTATAGATACAGAGTATGTTGGCGCACCTACACGATCTGCAGCCCAAGAAATCTCTACTGGAATCCATACATTAGCCATGCCTTCAGGGAAATTAGCAGCAGCTATAGCATCATCAGATGCACCTTCTCTAAATGCGTGAAGTTCGTCGTCTTTAAGTCTTACCTCCACAAGTGCGAAATCACCAGTTGTAGAAGAACCTGCAACATTGATAAAACCATCTGCGATACTTCCATCCATACCTTCAGCAACTCTGTACATGAATGATACTAATCCAGTTTGGATAGAATCTCTTCCTAATCTAAGCTCACCAGTATCATCATCTCTTGTGTCAGTGATTACAGCATATCTGTTTCTAGGTGCAGTTACTGTTACAGTTTCAGTAGCAGTACCTGTCTCACCATCAGCCGCAGTTACTGTCAATGTTACATCATATGTTCCCTCTGCAGAAAATGTGAATACTGGGTCCTGGTCAGTAGACGTTCCGTCTCCACCAAAATCCCATGCAGAAGTGAAAGTTCTGTCATCGATACCATTGACTACAGAAGTATTTCTAAACTCGTAAGTTAGTGAATTGTCAGCATCAACTTGTGAAGTGAATGCCGCTACAACCACTGATGGATCTGGGTCCATTGGATCTGTTCCACCACCTGTGCCATCGTCATCGTCGCCACAAGAGGTAATCATCCCTAGAGATAGACACAAGCCCATCATAAAGAATAGATTTCTGTTAAATTTAAGTAATACGTTTTTCATGATAATTTTTTCCATTTAATTCAAAAAATATATAATTAGTTATCTAAGCCTATAATTTGTTCGCATAACTCACCACATCCACTAGATGTTCTTTGACCAATTTGCCAGCTGCGGCGGCATTGCCATCTCTGATATGGTTGAGCAATATCTCATGCTGTTTTAAAGCCAACTCCGAACTCCCATCGTCACAAACTTTATGTTGCCTAAAGGAAATCATAATATCAGGTGCTATAACCAACATCAGTGACTTTAACACAGTATTTTGACTTGCTTCTGCGATTTTCAAATGAAACAGTAAGTCTTCCTCTACGTTGGGCTCATTGTTAAGCACTTTCCTTCTGTGCGCATCAAAAGCACTCTCTAATTCTATCAAATCCTCATCTGTCCTGCGCTCAGCTGCTAACATCGCTGCATTTGTTTCCAATATTACTCGGGTATCCACCAGAGACTTGAAATCATTCCTGTGAAGACTAAGCATGTTGGTCAATAACCCATCGAATGCTGGCAACCCTTTGTTAGCTACTACAGTACCACTTTGAGGATATGTTTTAAGAATGCCGTAGAATTCCATTTTCTTTAGAGAATCCCTTAGGTGGGTCCGGCTAACACCTAGCCTTTCACATAACACTCTTTCAGACGGTAAACGATCACCTGGGTTGAATTCTCCTGATGAAATTAGTTCCTTAATCTGACCTATAACCTTGTCAACTGGAGACTTAGTCCCTACTGATTTCAACAAATTCAAAGTTAAATATTAGTCGATATAATGGTCGCTTGTAGCAATTGGTCTGCCAATTTAGAGTGTACAAATCAATTCGCCAAACATTTTGATTCCTATTTTAACGATTATAAAATTAAATATGGCTACGAATTTTGGCAGAAAAAAGATCGTGAAAAGTGTAACTGATCCCAATTTGCCATAAAATCCAGTAATAAGTAGAGGAACAATGTCTTAGTGATATTCACGACAGAAACGGAATTTTCAATATTCAATTAATGAAGCATTAAGCAGACAATACGGTTATCGCGTATAATGGAAACAAGAATTGCTTAGATTTCATTTTAGTATTATACTATTGATGCAGTGTATGAAATAATCAAATCTTCTGCTCAGAAGAATGAAAAAGAAAACATTAAAACACATGAACCTAAATCAAATAACAGTACCTTCTACAAATGTCGAAAACGCTATACCCTTCTATGAAAATCTAGGCCTAACGCTTATCGTCAAATCGCTACCAAAATATGCACGTTTTCAGTGCCCAGAAGGTGGATCAACTTTCTCCATTCACCAAGTGAATAAACTACCTAGTGGTGAAGGCGTCTATATCTATTTTGAATGTCAAAATCTTGACGAAAAGGTGGCAGATCTAAAGACAAAAGGTATAAACTTTGAACTTGACCCTATAGATCAGACCTGGTTATGGAGAGAAGCAAGGTTAAAAGATCTGGATAATAATCAATTGATATTATTCTATGCAGGCGAAAACCGAATAAATCCACCTTGGAAAATTTAGAAACTGAAGTGCCCTTTTAAAATCACCATCTCGCAATTAAAACATCATGGCATACAAACAACTCAAATTATCGTTTGACACTGATCTTGCAATGGCTTTGAGCAAAAAGATAAACCTAGTCGATGCCCAATTTAATACATCAGCATTTATTAAAGGTGTCGGTCGAAACCTTGAGCCCTTAGAGTTGAAAGACCGAATTGAATTATTTGCGGATCAGCTATACAATGCCTTTGACCAAGACTATAAATCAGCGATAACGACCCTGCTGAAAATTTTAGGGCCAGAGAATGAGAATGAAACAGGTATGTTTAAAATCTATTATTGGATACTGCCTATCGCCAAAGTCGTAGAAAAATATGGTCAGTCAGCATTCAAATTATCTATGAAAGCCATTGAAGAGATTACTAAGAGAAGTACTGGAGAATATGCAATAAGACCATTCCTACTCAACCAGCAAGACAAGACGATGAAGCAGATTAGCCAATGGTCAAAGCACGAAAATAGTCATGTCAGAAGGTTGGCCAGTGAAGGGATAAGGCCCCGATTGCCTTGGGCAAGTAAACTGGACGCGTTCATTCAAGATCCATCTTCGATTATTCCAGTACTCAATAACTTGAAAGCGGACAAGTCAAAATATGTGCAAAAGTCAGTGGCCAATTGTATAAATGATATTCTCAAAGACAATATGGCCTTAGGCATAAAGCTAATAGAGAATTGGATGCAACCAACCTGCGCTGATGAAACGAAGTGGATAATAAAGCATGCTATAAGGCGCCTACTAAAACAAAATGATAGCTGGGCCATATTGATAGAAGCCAAATTGAAAACAAAGAAATTACGATAACCAATGGGGTAGATCTCGTAATCAAAATACCCATGAATGGACAATAGCTATTTGCTTGCTAGCATATTATCAAAATATTCCCTTAAGGCTTAACCAATATTTCTACTTGCAATGCCGTATCATTCCTCATTTTAATAAAGTAGATGCCACTTGCCCAATCTGACGTGTTTACTGATAAGACCTCTGATCCTAGTTTATTAACTTCAACTGAAATCATCAGGCCATTCATATCAAAACATTGAATAAGATCTGGAGGCGATTCTCCATTTTGAAGCCTAATAAATACTTCTTGATGAATTGGGTTTGGATAGACTACCCAATTTTGATTTTTTGACGCAATCTCATCTATACTAGTACTAAAGTTAATTGCCGAACCAACACCGCCTCCGCCACCACTAAACTCATGCACCAGCAGCTCTGCAAAATGCGCATCTTTATGCATGCCATAACTCCAAAAGGTCGTATCAGCTTGTGCCGCAAACGCATATTCCCAATACCCTTCATCAGCACAGTGCTGTGCCAAAGGAACATCAAGATGTCCACCTGCTGGATTGGTATTAAAACCTGTAGCATTTTGATTAATTTTATAAAAGGACAAATCACTGTGATTAATGATGGAGTCTAACGGCAATGCATCCGCCAAGGATTGAAAATCTTCTTCGGTATAGTAAAAACGAATTCCTATCGGTGCAGTAGGTTGTTGCTCTTCCTCCAAGACTAAATCCCAGAATCTATTCATTGTAATCCAACCTTCAGGTTGCGATACATAGTTCTCAGCTGTGTTTGTGATCAAGCTGGTACCCGCAGTTCCAGAAATGGTTAAGACATCCATCCCTACCTGCCTGTTAATCTCAGGATAGTCTATGATAGAAAAAAGCAGCGCATCTTTGTCCAGATTTAAAAGTGTTCCATCTGTCTCATAGTAATGACGCCAGCCATTAGCATCTACACATACTTGATTAGATATATAGTTGATGCCGCTAGTCGCAGGTACGGTGCCGCTAGGACCATCAGCAATCCCCAAGTATTCATAACCGTCAGAAGATGCCAGAGCTTTACCAGAGATCGTGAGAGTTATCTCCTCTGACGAGGCACTCCAACCGGGTCTGGCAGAGCTTACGACAATATAATCTTTGCCTGTCTCTAAGAACTGCCATAAGGTTATTTCATCTACGTTTAGAGCATGATCAGGAGCCGTGGCTATATAGTTTTGTGTAGGTAATTCAGGATCAAATCCCTCTTCATATAGATTGAAGAAACTAGACCCTTCTAGCCTTTGCTGTATTTGATACCAGCCATCTTCTGGAACAGTAAAAGTCAATTGGTCGTATAGAACAGTTTGCCTGTTGAAGATATAAGTCGGACTGCAGTACTGTAGAGTCCCCATATTAGAATATTGTACTGACTCTCCCATCTGTGATTCGATTTCCAACATGGTCCAAGGGCTATAATTAAGTTCGGAACATCTGCTACGGACATATACATCCCTTGGCTCATTCAATGAAAGGTCGGAAAGCAAATAAAAAGTATCGGGATGTATTAACTCTTCAAACAAGGAGGAATATTTGTACAAACACGGATAGGGATTTGGAGACTCACCTACAGGTACACTTACAAGGTCATAGCCTATAGCATCTGGAGTAGAATCCCAAGTGAGCAAAACATTTTCTTCATTAATAGGCCTAAAGTCCAGATTTTGTATTGGTGGACATTCATTGTCACAATTATCAGCTGTGACGAAGAATCTTATGTAGTTGTATCTAAAAGTAGATTCCGTCTGGTAATCTATCATTAGATAATAAATGGAATCCGCTTCCACATCTATAATAATATCACCCCTATTAGCAAATCCACCAGCCGGGGACCAGCATCCAAGATGCTCCCAATCCTCTAAGTCACAGACCTCGCTAGCAGACTTGAGATAGAACTGATAAATAATAGTTTCACCTGGCTCCCCTCCACCTTGATCTCGATTTATTGTTACTTGACCCGAAGTGGGTTGTTGGATTCTAAAGATACGTTCTCCTCTACTCGGCGCTCTGTCATTTCCACAGGTAACGGTTGCTTCATAATAATTGTGACCATAAGCAGGCAAGGAGGCATAACACTGACCACAATTGAGATCCTGGATGTCAATATAGCAATCACTGTTTGTTGTGAATTCAAAAGGACCATACCAAGGCTGGTTTTCTATCACTATAGGACTATTAGAGCAGTTTCTTTTCAGATAGAACTGATAAGTCGTCAAGGCTTGTAGATTTAGAAAAGTATATGTGATGCTATCTCTAGTACTGTTATTATAGGACAACAGATTGTTTGTGCCACTAGCCGAAGGATCTGGCTCAGCAAATGGCGCTTCTCCAATTTGTATTCTCCACGATTGACCAGACATACTCTCGATAGTCATATCAGCATTAACGGAGCGAGGGTCAATGCGAAAAGATCCAGGTGCCCCACCACAATTAATCGGCGTCCTAAAATTAAATGGTCCTTCCCAACAACTATTAAGCGATGTACAAACAGGCCTTATGTAAATATCATAATCTGTATCGGACATCAACTGACCTGTAGGAAATGAGATCATTCCATCTATAACAGAGAGAGAAGAAAGAGTGGGTAAGCTATTAGACTGAGGCGCGGGCATCTCTTCTTCCACAAAAAAAAGATCAAAGACCCCTTCGATAGGTAAACCATCACTGCTGAGTACAAAATCCAGCGAGCTCAGGTCCGCATCAAAAGAGTCCACATTATATTCAGTAAAGAATACAGATTCGCATTGTCCGATAACTATTTCTGGAGACCTTTCTGCTCTGAACAAAATTTGATAGCTCGTATTCATTTCCAAATCACCCAATGAGTGCCTATTCCCCATTGACCCATCAAACATGCATTGCCAATTGAGCTCATTACAAACCTCTTTTTCTCTGATCACAAGTGAAGTGACCGGCAAGTCTGAATGAAAAAAATATTCTTCTGATTGGCGTGGCGTGAATTCTAAAAACCAATTATTGCCTGCCTCCGATCCCGTGCAGCTTATATCATACACTTCATTAGGGAAGCCGTTTCCCAATTTTTCCCTTTGGCATTCTATGAGTACCTCGGGATAACGGCAAAGATCCGTAAAGGTCTTAAAGCTCAAAGGACCTACCCAGTCACTAAATTCCGGATAATCAGGATGATCAGTACATTCGGCTCTTACATACAACTCATAAGTCTCATTAGGTAGAAATTCACGAAGAAAGACTTCCGTATTTTTTGTGACTTGCCTCATTATAAATGGGCTGACCTCACTAGGGGTATAAGGCGCACGACCATAGTCTATATCCCAGTAGACTTCATTGCCTCCAGCCTCCCAACTTATGATCACACCTTCATCTAGTTGATCATCGAGCACAGGCAATCCTGGACTTACACAGACTTGAGCTGAGCTGCTGAAGGCCCATAATAGACCGATAAAATTTAAAACGGAGAGTTGATATATATTCATCAATATAGAATTGAGGGGTTTGATTACTACTTTATAAGCAATGTTCGTACAGTTTTTCTATCTAGTACACAAATTTATTAGTTTTTGCCACGCAATAGAAGACTGACCTAATCGCGTAAAGGTAACAACGTATGATGATTCCAAAATGTGTCTTGACTTCCTGTTCAAACTCAGTTTTTTCCTCAGTCAATTCTGAGGCCGCCATAGTTCTAATTTGTGCTCATTTGCTTGTTTCCATTCAACATAATTAGAGAAGAAATAATAAATGAGAATACTGTATTAAGTATAATGATTAATAGAAATAAATGACGCTGAGTTTTACTCATCAACCCAAAAACTTCTCTACAAACCCTGCTTTCCGCGACTGCGCAATATCTATCTCCTTTCCATTGCTAATCGTCACAAAAGCAGCCTTGCCTTTGGTATATTTGACCACGTGATTGAGATTAATCATGGTGGATCGATGCACACGATAAAATCCGACTTCTGATAGATTCTCCTCATAGAACTTCAACTTGCGACAAGCCATTAGAGGTTTGCGGTCATGTAGATGTATAATGGAAAAATTATCATCAGCTTCTATGTATAACACCTCATCAGGATTGACCACTTCAAATCCGGACATGAGTGGAATGACAATCTTTTTGAACTTCTCGGACTTGATATTCTCTAATAACAGAATCGTATGTTCCCATTTTTTTTCTTCGTCTATATTCTGACATACCTGATGCACTGCTTGCTCTAGCTCATTGATATCTACTGGCTTGAGGAGATATTGAGCGGCAGATAATTTGAGCGCCTTCATCGCATAGTGACTAAATGCAGTCACGAAAATGACATGAAAATTTGGACTTTGGTATTTGTCCAGTAAATCAAAAGCATTCCCATGCGGCATCTCTACATCCAGAAATAGTATTTCAGGACCCTTATCTGCAATCACATAAGCGGCCTCTTTTATATTTACAGCCTCCCCCACCAACTCTATCTGAGGGCAATATGCATTAAGGAAAGATCTCAAACTAACCCGACTTGCTTTCTCATCGTCGACTATTATAGCTGTATACTTCCGGGTCATAGGTCAAATACTTTAATGAGTACTCTGGTGCCTGTATTATCTTCTCCTTTATTCAAGTCAGATACTTCTACATCCACTTGCTTCGCATACAATGACTTAATGATTTCAATTCGATCTGAGGTGTTTTTTAACCCTGTTGATTTATGCTTTTTTTGGTGTTTGGTTTTTAATTTTTGAGAGTTGGTTCGTCCGATGCCATTATCAGAAATAATAATCTCGATGTGAGCTCCAGCATTCCTAACTGTCAGAGATAAGCGGCCCTTACCCTCTAAATAGCGCAAGCCATGCCATACGGCATTCTCTATATAGGGCTGTAATAGTAGTGGAGGTACCGTCAAGTCAGAATGCAACAGCGCTGGTTCTACGTCATAATGGTAATCAAATTTTTCGCTAAATCTTGCATGCTCCAACTCAAGGTAATTTTTGGTCAGCGCCAATTCCTCAGACAAGGGAATCAGATCCTTCATATTCACGTCCAATACCGAACGCATAAGTTTGCTAAACTGAGACAGGTAGGCGTTGGCTTTTCTCTGATCTTGAGTAGCGATAAATTCGTTGACTGAATTGAGTGCATTAAATATAAAATGGGGATTCATCTGGCCTCTCAAAGATTTGAGCTCTAGTTGCTTATTAGCAATGTGTTGTACTCTTAGGGACTTAGAAATCCACCAGGCTCCAAACAGTGCCATCGCCAGTAACAAACATAGCAGGTAGATGATATAGCGTTGGAAATTGCCTACTCGAACTTTACTCCTACCCAATTCTACCTTGCTGGAATATACATTCTCAGATATATCAATTGATTTCTGAAGTTCCAACAAATCAATTTTGCTTTGCAGCTCCTTCTCTTTACTATCTAATAAGAGAGATTGTTGCTTTTCGAATTTTTTATAATCTTCGAGTGCTTGAGCATACTGTCCTTTTTGGGATAGTATTTCTGATGAGGTTTTATATACATCTGCCTTCAACTTAGAACTCTTAGACTTTACCAAATTCTTTTTGGCCTCCTTAATTGTAACTTCTGCATTAAGTAAATCTCCTTTCCTAATATATGCATCTGCTAGTTGTACTTGTTCTTTTGTCTGAGACTCAGGCAGATTCTTATTAATATCAACGTTATCTCTATAGACCGAAATCTCTTCATCTAAACTTTCCAACTGCTGACCATAGGCGTCATAAGCTTGATCTACAATTTCATAGTCAGCTTCATCAGCTTCAGCTCGCACATAATTGGCTCGTGACTTACGGTAATTTTCTCTTAGTAATAAGGTATCCTCCTTGACCAAAGCCACTTGAGTTAAGTAGGCTTGTATTCTGGATAAGTCTATGGGTCTATCTTGAAAATAATTTTTCTCAAGATGCTCGAAATGTGATTTTGCCTTATCATAAGTACCTACATTAAGATACGCGAGCCCCAAGCCCTCATAACATTTAGTGTAATACTCTCCTTGTTCGGATATGTCGATACAATCTGAATAAACACTTATTGCCCTTGGACTCTTAAGCTGATTCAACAATACACCTTGTTGGTATAAGGCGCTAACTAACAAATCATCTTTGCCCAATTGCCGTCCATATTGAATCGCCTGATCATACCGCTTTATAGCCAGCTCTGTCAATCCAGAATGTTCATTGATTTGCCCCAACATTGCGTAGGCTTCCACCAACATCTCTATATCACCTTTATCCTTAGACAGATTAATCAATTGATCCAAGTCCGTGATAGATTGGGAGGGATTGAGGTGTTGATTAGACTTGGCAGATTTTAAGAGACTTTGAATTGTGACTTGGCTTTTACCCTCTGAGGTCTTGCTGATCTGACCAAGGCCATCATGCCAATAACCCAACAAAAACAATATGAATAATATATACTTCACTGTACAAAGATAAGACATGTATTAATGGAGTGAGGAATTTACGCCACTTGATCCAAGGCGTTTACAAAGTCAAAAGACTATTTCACGGGCTGTATATAATTGTCGACATAGTATAGCTATTATGTCGGATCGATAAGCACCATATTTGGATTACCATTAAATAACCAAAAAATATAAATCATGAAACGCTTATCTATTCTTGTATGTCTGGTCTGTCTTACCTTCACTGCATTTTCCAACACTTCTACAAAAGACAATAGTCTTATTCAAGTTGCATTTCTGCTTGACACCAGTAATTCTATGGATGGACTTATAGATCAGGCTAAGGCGCAGTTATGGAATATAGCCAATGAAATTTCCGATGCGGAAATGAACGGTGATATTGTCAGATTTGAATTTGCTTTGTATGAATATGGAAATACTAAAATTCCAAAATACAAACAACACGTGAGACAAGTTGCGGGATTTACTGAAGACATGGATCTGATTTCAAGTCAGTTATTTGCGCTCAAAACAAGTGGTGGTGATGAATATTGTGGCCAAGTGATACACAATAGTTTGGAAGAGTTAACATGGAAAGATCATGCAGGATTGAAAGTAATATACATTGCAGGGAATGAATCATTTAATCAGGGTAATTATCCGCAAGATGAGGCTTGCAAAGAAGCAAGAAATAAAGAAGTTAAAATCAATACCATCTATTGTGGCCCTTTTGATAATGGTATCTCACTCAACTGGAATTCTGGTTCGAGCCTAAGCTTGGGCACTTACAACAATATAGATCAAAATGCTAAAACGATACACATTGACACACCCTATGATGAAGAACTTGTTAGATTAAATTCCCTATTGAATGAAACGTATGTTTCATATCGAACTTCAGGTAGATATCTGAAAGAAAATCAGATAGCTCAAGATGTAAATGCCAATACTTACCTTAGAGCCAACTATGCCAAAAGAGCCATATTTAAAGCAAAGGAGAATTACAAAAATAGCTCGTGGGATTTGATAGATGCAGAAGAAGAAGGTGTAAATGTATTTGAATATAATGATCAGTTACCCGAGAAATTGCAGAGCAGCAACAAAGCTGAATTGGAGGCAAAAGTCAAAGCACTAAAAGATAAAAGAAAATCCATACAAGAGGACATTTCGTGTATCGCAAAAGAAAGGGAAGTTTACATTGCAAATATCAAAAAAGAGCAGCACGTGGAAAATCCCTTCGAGACTTCCATTCTTAATTCTTTGAGAGCTCAGTTAACAGCCGCAGGATATATGGTGAAGTAAATAGACGGTTACCAAAATGAAGGCTGAAATTAATTGATGACCTTTACTAGTTCAAAACAAAATCAGTCTGGACCAGATCACTTTGAAGAAGCGCAATCAGTACACGCTAGTCAATCAGATAGAACACCCCCGATCGAAGCCAGAAAACTCAGATTCTGAAAAAGATAAAGAAAAGGTATTCAGTCATCAACTTTCTTTTGGTGATGAATATCTACACCCCAGTGACCGACTCGGAATGGCAGAGAGTTCACCTGTTGGGTACATTTAAAAAGAAATAAATATGATAGCCAAACTAACAAAGTCATTATTAAGAATTTGTAGAATTGGGATTTTGATAATTATCCTAGCAAATCTTACAAATGCGTATATCCTAAATTCGTCAATTCCAAACAAGTTTAAAGATGCCAAATGGAAAGGAAATTGGAAAAGTGGAAACCTTGGGATAATCGGCGGAAAAATAATTGCAAATCTTCCAGATGAAATTCCAAACAATGAGTCGTTCGAAGTTAATGCAATGATTTACTATAATATTTGGAGTTTGTACAAAATTGGAGGAATAAAAGAATTTAAATTAATTGGAAAACTTGGAGATGACAACTCAGGCAGTGGTGAAAATATGGTTAAAGAAAATAGAGATTTAAAGACAGGATCAACATTCAATTTCAAGGCTTCTGTTTTTGGAATAGGAAATCAGAAAATTGATTATTCAGGGATTGCAAATAGAAATAAATCAATAATTGTCGGCGGATACAAATCGCTAAACCCAGGCGACCTTGGAAATTTTAAAATAGAAAAAAAACTGTAGCTAGCAGAGTATGACGGACATGGCTAGCAAAAGCTGGTCGCGCCCATATAAGGTTGTTATGTGCAATTTGTTTTTCTTACGGAGCTGTTTATATTTTTTATCTAATCATAAAATTATGCACCACACAACAAAATTATTCTTACAATCTTTAATACTGAGTATTGTAGTGTCTTGTATTAATCCGACGAAAGAACTTCTAGCATCTAAAAAGATAAGAGAAGAATTTAGAGAAACACATATTGAGTTAATATCAGAAAATAACGAAGTAGTCAAATTAATTATTTCAGAAACTGAATTCATAAAGGAGGCGAGTTTTATAGATAACGAATATGCAATTCATATTGGCCTAATAAATGAGACTAATTGTATGATTTCAGCGGCCTACACGATAGAGGATAAATGGTTTCAAGACTACAAATTTGACTTGATATCATTTGTAAGGTCAGGCATTTCTGAAAGCATCATAAAAGATGTTGAGATAATAGATGGAGAAACAGTTATGTTCACTTTAAAACACCAAGATTACAAAGGTGAAAATAGGGATTACCGCAAAACCTACATTCTATATAAGGAAGGATTATATGATCCTGAAATAAAGCAATTGAGGACCTCTCGAGGTCCAAAAAATTCTGAAAGAATTGCGAAGTCAAATCGCCCTGAATACAATGGAGAATAAATTGAAAGTATAAATGCACATAACAAGAGATCAGGATAATCAAAGGGCATACGCCACCTAACGCGACTCAGTTATCTGCAAGAGAGTATGAAAAAAGCACAACTTAAAGTTAAGTGATAAATATTATATGATAAAATACTGCTTAATCCTTCTCTATATTATTGGAACTATCGAAACTAATAATGACAAAATTGAATATAGTGTCAAACTTGAATATTGGAGTGAATTAAAAGGAAGTAAAGACTTTATAAAATTTGAAAATATAGAAGGTACTATAGAAGTACAAAAAACTAAAGAAGGCGTTAATTGCAATTATACGATTGGTAGTGAATGCACATTCAAAATTCACACAAAATCAAAAAATTCTAAAACCTTTGTCTCAAATGCAAACAAAGAAATCATGACATGTGATTATGATATAAGTGA
>CAZPUF010000050.1:0-15907 GCA_964589705.1 uncultured Saprospiraceae bacterium
GAATCAGGTGAGTATACGGCTACAAGACATATGATTGTGATTGAGTAATCATTTTGGTTTATGAAACTGAGGGGAGTGCGAAAGCATTCCCCTTTTTTATTGCCATAATTTGAAGCTAACTAACTCAAATAAAGTATAATTATCAGTTACCAAGTAGAAAGATTGCAGGTAGCTTAGGTAATTGGATCGCCGCTGAATTTTTCCAATGTGCTATAGTTTTTGTCTTTATTGATTCTTCCTTTCCACTAATGTCAACCGCAATGCAAAGGTTCAGTTGCTGGTCCTTTATGTTTTTGAGGATGCTTCCAACAATTCGATTATTTCGGTATGGGGTTTCTATAAAAATTTGTGTTTGACCTGTTTTCTTAATAACTCCTTCCAGGTATTGTAGTTTGGATTTAAGATCGCCATCTTTTATTGGCAGATACCCATTAAATGCAAAGCTATTCCCATTCATACCACTTGCTGAAAGTGCTAACGTTATAGAAGAAGGTCCACTTAAAGGACTGATATTATATCCAGCTTGATGTGCTAATCTTACAATATCAGTTCCTGGATCTGCGACTCCAGGTAACCCTGATTCACTGATTACCCCAAAATCGATACCTCTTTTAATCCATTTTGATATATACGATAGATGGCTACCACCATTCTTATCAAATTCAACTATATCTAGACTATCAATGCGATAGGGTGGATTTGTCTCTTTAATATAACGTCTTGTGGTTCTAGCTCTTTCTGCGGCAAAATGTGAAAGGCTATGGATTAGCTGAATTGTACTTTCAGGTATAACATTAATGCTATCTTCTGAAATAGTAGTAGGTATAAGATATAATGTACGTGGGATAATGATACTTTTATGTTCGGTAAAATATAGATACTGTTACTATTTTAATACAGTGATTATGTTTCACTAAGAAGACTACTCGGCTATGGCATCTACTTATAAGGTCAAAATACAACATTTCGAAGGCCCGTTCGATCTCCTTTTGTATTTCATTCAAAGGGATGAGTTAGATATACATGATATTGATATCTCCAAGATAACTGATGACTTCTTGGATTATATTAGACAGTTAGAAAAACTTGATTTAGATGTTGCATCTGAGTTTATTCTTGTTGCAGCAACTCTGATGAGAATCAAAGCGAAAATGCTTATTCCAAGGAAAGAAATAGATGAGGAGGGTAACGAGATTGATCCGCGTCATGAACTTGTCCAACGATTGTTAGAGTATAAGCAGTATAAGAGTGTTATTGATGAATTTAAGGATAAAGAACAAGATCGAGCTAGAAAGATTCTTAGAGGTAATGTAAGTGCTGAGATCAAAGCATTAGCAGAGCATGCACTTATCGATGTAGAGTTGGAAACTTTGACAACGTACAAACTTTTCAAATCATTTAGAACCGTTCTGGAGCGGTATAAAAATGTCAAGGAGAAATATGTACACCAAATAGTTAAGTACCCTTATACATTGAAGGATCAACAAGCCTACCTTCGAAACTTAATATCTAATGGGAAAGAATACTCATTCGAACAATTGTTTGATAATCTTGATAATAGAATGCACGCTATTGTCACTTTTTTAGCTCTCTTGGAGCTGATAAATGCGCAAGTTGTTAGAATGATGAATGGAAGTGATAAGAATAGCTTTTATATTCAATTAGATCTTCAATATTCTGAAGAGGAATAGATTTAGTGGACGAATCAATCAAGGCAATTTGTCAATTGCAATATTTATTACAATTACTGGTCGTTATTTTCCCCTAGTTGCCTTGTAATATGTGGCTTTCTCGTATCTTTGCGCCAAATTTCATAACCAGAATCACAATATATAAATGGCGAATATTGGTCAAGTCAAGCAGGTAATTGGACCTGTAGTTGATGTTAGTTTTGCTGGAGAAAATTCAAAACTCCCAGACATCCTCAATGCATTAGAAATTAAAAGAGAATCAGGAGAAACACTTACACTAGAGGTCCAAAGACACTTAGGTGAAGATAGCGTTAGAGCTATTTCAATGGATTCCACAGAAGGTCTTACAAGAGGAATGGAAGTTGTAGATATAGGGGTCGCTATTTCTATGCCTACTGGAGATGCAATTAGAGGACGATTATTTAATGTAGTTGGAGAAGCGATAGACGGAATAGGAAATGTAGACAAATCTCAAAACGCATATTCTATACATAGTAAGCCGCCTAAGTTTGAAGACTTATCTACAGAAACGGAAGTACTATTCACAGGAATAAAAGTCATTGACCTAATTGAACCATATTCTAAAGGTGGTAAGATTGGACTATTTGGTGGAGCCGGTGTAGGTAAAACTGTACTTATTCAAGAATTGATCAATAATATCGCAAAAGGATATGATGGTATATCTGTATTTGCAGGAGTAGGAGAAAGAACAAGAGAAGGTAATGACCTTTTGAGAGAGATGCTTGAGTCTGGTATCATCAATTATGGAGATGATTTCCTTCACTCTATGGAAAGTGGAGGATGGGATTTAAGTAAAGTTGATAAGGAAAAACTAAAAGAATCTAAAGCAACTTTCGTCTTTGGACAGATGAATGAACCTCCTGGTGCAAGAGCACGAGTTGCACTGTCTGGATTAACACTGGCAGAATATTATAGAGATGGAGATTTGAATGACCCAACTGGAGGAAAAGATATCTTATTCTTCATTGATAATATATTCCGATTTACGCAAGCTGGATCTGAAGTATCAGCCCTGCTAGGAAGGATGCCATCAGCGGTAGGTTACCAACCGACACTAGCAACAGAGATGGGTGTGATGCAAGAGAGAATTACATCTACAAAGAGAGGATCTATTACCTCTGTACAAGCTGTATATGTACCAGCGGATGACTTGACTGATCCAGCTCCGGCAACCACTTTCGCTCACTTGGATGCAACAACAGTGCTTAGTAGAAAGCTTGCCTCTTTAGGTATATACCCTGCGGTGGATCCTTTGGATTCTACTTCAAGAATTCTGGAAAGAAGTATCGTAGGGGATGAGCACTATGATACAGCTCAACGTGTAATAAATATCCTTCAAAGATTTAAAGAGCTTCAGGATATTATTGCCATTCTTGGTATGGAAGAATTATCAGAAGAAGATAAGTTAGTGGTAGTTAGAGCAAGAAGAGTACAGAGATTCCTGTCACAGCCTTTCCATGTTGCTGAGCAGTTTACTGGATTAGAAGGTGTACTTGTCCCGATAGAAGAGACAATAAGAGGTTTCAATATGATAATGGATGGTGAAGTAGATGAGTATCCTGAAGCAGCCTTTAATTTAGTTGGTACTATAGATGATGCAATAGCTAAGGGTAAAAAGCTACTTGAAGAAGCTAACGCATAGATCAAAATAATAATTAGATTATGGAGCTAATTGCGCTTACACCAGAGAAGGAAATTTTTAATGGACCTATTAATTCAGTAAAGGTACCAGGTGTTAATGGACAGTTTGAAATACTTAATGGACATGCCCCTATAGTAGCGGCACTTGCAGAAGGAGAGGTGAGAATTCTTGATGATAATAATCAAAGAACAAGCTTTAAAATTGAGAAAGGATTTGTAGAAGTGTTGAATAACGAAGTATCACTTCTAATTCAATCTTTGGTAGAATAAAAGCAAATTTCATTTCAGATATAATAAGCCTCATGATTCATCATGGGGCTTTTTCTATGTTTTCACTATTTTAGTTCTATTATCATTAGATATGACAAATCTTGAACAATTAGATAATCAGATACAAGCATTAATTCGTTCTCAAAGGAATAGTGAAGATATTTCAAGCTATAATGCGGCATTGATCCTTAAGGCAAGTATGCTAATTATTGCGCTACTTGTGTTATTTATATTAGAAGGGTATAATTATATGATGTTACTTTCTGTCGCGGTGTTACTCATTTTATTTATGACATATCGTATCAGAGTCAGTGCAGCGGCCAAAGCACTGGACAAGATTAATATTGATGGTCTTCAGGATAGTCCAGAACCTGAATCGATCTTAAAGAAGATTGATTACCTCAATGCAGGCCTTAATGTAAAAAGAGCTAGAGTTAAATCTGTGACTCAGTTTTATACGTTTACAACACCACTTTTCTTGGTCATGATGAAAGAAATTCTTCATGGACCGCAGAGTAGTAGGTTTGTTTTCTGGGCGATGATAATCACTTTGATTTTTAGCTTTTTTATTTGGAGAGCATTCTTTATAACTGATTATGACAATCTTGATCTTGTCAAGATTAAGGCAGACAGAATCGCTGATGAAGTCAATAAGTTATAGCCAAGAATCTACCTCTCTAAGAGCTTTATTGTTTATGTCACCTTTAAGAAATCCACTTAACTTCTCTTTAGCTTTAACTCGGGTATCATCAGTTATATAACATGCAATAGTTACCAGTCCAAAAGTCAGAACACCCAGGTCATCTGTCATGCCTATGAAAGGGGTAAGATCAGGAATAGAATCTATAGGGCTAACAAAGTAGGCGATTGATCCAATGATGATCTTCTTCGCCCAAGATGGTACGTTATCCCCACTATAAGCGTAGTAAAGCAATAACACTATGTACATGCCTTTGGTGGATGTTTGCCTCACAAACCTCCTAGCATGATGTAATAATTTAGTAGAGTTGAGATCTTTCATCGTTAATGAAGTAATGAATTTGGACCTGTTAAAAGTTTCTTTGGAGCTGTTTTTCGGACAGTTGTTCAAAAATTCTAGACAAAGTATTGCTTAATTTCTTTACAAGCTTAGGTTGGTCGTGCAATACAATGAGCATGTCATCTCTCATGTTTCTTATAATCCTTTTGTATAACATATCAGCATCTATACGTTGATCAAAGTCTCCAGGCATTAAGTTCCACATTACTACTTCCATATCTAAGTCCTGTATGATGTATTTATACTGAGAAGGCGTTATTCTCCCATATGGAGGCCTGAATAAGTTTGTAGCTAAGAAAGGCAAGGCTTCTTTTACGTTGCTTATATAGTCTGCATTACTAGTGTTCCATCCAGAGAGATGCTTGTATCCATGATTCCCTAGTTGGTGTCCTGCAGCGACAATGTCAGTGATAAGGTGAGGGTATTTTCTAGCATTTTCCCCTAAGCAAAAGAATGTAGCTGTGATGTCGTATCTGGTGAGAATTTCGAGGATTATAGGGGTTGAATCTGGATGAGGACCATCATCAAATGTCCATTTAAGTGCAGGCTTATCTTTACTATTCCATGTGGCATCAGGAAAGATTCTCTGAGCAATAGGTGGAATGTTGGTAAGGTACATAATTGCTTATCTCATGCGAGGACGTCGGCGTTTGCTTTTACCACCTCCTTGCTGTCTCATCATTTTCATCCCTTGCTTACCCATACTTCTCGCAGTTTTCATTTGAGCTTTGTTATTTGTAAGCGCCTTGTCAAAGTAATCCAACTGGTTTTTGATATCAGATTGAGTAATATCCAATGTTTTGGCTTGCTTAAAAAAGTTAGTTGCTGCCGTCCAATTGCCTTTAGAAGCTTTTAGATTAGCCAATTGCATGAGGACCATAGCTTTTTCATTATCTGATGGGAGCTTTAAAGAGAGTGCGGTATTAAAGTTTTCCTCTGCGAGCTTATTATCATTTTTTTGAGCTGCAATTGTTCCACTCATGATATAATAGAAAGCTCTATTAGTTACATATAACCATTTTGGAAATTTAGTGAGCGATAATCGCTTCTCAGCGGCATCCATATCTCCATCCTGGATCAGCTGTGCAGTTGACATTACAGTACCTAGAAATACATAACTGCCCAGCATAATTATTGCAAGCAACCAAAATGGGAAAGAATACCAAAACCCTAGGGTAGTAGTGAGGATAGCACCTCCAATGAACCCAAGTACGATGAGAAAAAACTTTAGATATATATTAATACTGAACATCTCTGTCTGATTGATTTTTATAGAGTAAAAGTACTCAAATTAAGAAGAGCTCTAGGTAAGATATTTATCATTACTCATCATAATTATATTGGTTCTGGTCTTAATAGCAGTGTGATTTGCAAAGACAGCATCCATCAGAGACTTAAAGCGCTTATTCTGATCTTGCTCCTCCTCTGTGATATTCATTCGGTTGTACATAAGTAGTCCACCATTATTTAGTTTGGAATCGAGCATTTCTAGATATTCCTCTGTCTGAAACTTTTTTGGAATGATTGCACTCTGAAATATATCCATGATAATCAGATCATATTTTTGTCGGTCACGATTAAGAAAACGCATCGCTTCTTGAGGGATTACCTCTACATAGGAATCTAAGTCATGGAGTGTATACGTATTACACATTCTGCAAATCTCTGAGTCTACTTCTACAGCGGTATAGTCAAACTTTCTACCATGTATTCTCTCCAAAATGTAGATAACGGAACCAAGCCCCAGACCTAATAACAGCACCTTTTGACCTGGCAGCTTGTCTAAGTCCATGCTTTCAAAAGCAATCTTGAAATTTTCATACTTATCATCAAAGGAATAAATGGCATCCTTAGTAACTAGTTGATGGCGTCCTTTGACCAGTAAGACTTCAAGATGAGGATTGGAAAGTGAGCTAGTTTGCTCCAGGGATATTTCCTTCACATAGCTCAGGAGTTTTTTCCATCTTGGATGTTGCATAAAATGTAGGATGGTTTTGGGCTGTTACTCCCAGCGCCTGTAAGTTGCTGAGGAATGATATATATGCCCAAGAATGATTTTGTCCATCTCTTCTAGTGTCTTGTTTCTTCTTTCCATGACTTTAGACATTGTATCATAAGCTTTATCCAATAAGTATGAGCTATATCCTGCATTACCTCCCCACGAATATGAGGGAATAAAATTACGTGGAAATCCACTCCCAAATATATTAGCACTAACGCCAACTACGGTACCGGTATTGATCATTGTATTAATACCAGTCTTGCTATGGTCACCCATTATTAGCCCACAGAACTGAAGTCCACTCTTTTTGAAAGATTCTGACTCATAGCTCCAAACTTTGACTTCCGTGTAATTATTCTTGAGATTCGAACAGTTAGTATCTGCACCTAGATTGCACCACTCTCCTAAGACCGAATTACCAAGATAACCATCATGACCCTTGTTAGAGTAACCTTGCATGACAACATTACTCAGTTCTCCCCCTACCTTGCTATAAGGACCTATTGTAGTACCACCATATATTCTTGTACCCATTTTGACTACAGCATTCTCACAAAGTGCAAAAGGTCCACGGATGTGAGCGCCTTCCATTACTTTGGCACCTTTGCCTATATAGATAGGACCATCGGTTGCATTAAGAGAACTAAAGGTTACTTCAGCATCCTCTGCTATAAAAATGTTCTCAGGATTTATTGGATAATTGTGGTAGGAAATCTGACGTGAATTACGATTGTATGTAAGTATCTTATAGTCCTTTCCAATCTCTTGGCTATTTTCTAGAAAGATGTCGTATGGCTTTGATAGCAAATGCAGGTACTTCTCGTATTTGGTTATATCAATACCCTTGAGCTCGTCAAGTGCTTTTTCTGCTATAAGATTATCAAATTGTTGTCTGTTCAATCTAGCCGCTATCAAAGTTTCTCCAAAGAGTAGCGCTTCGTTAAATTCTAATTGTACTATAAGGTTGGAAATATTGTCATTGGGCAACAATCTTGCATTGATGACGAGGTTGTTGTCTGAGATATTAATTGGATATTTTTCTGCGAGATAGTCTTGAGTTATATAGCTAATTGTTCCGCCAATTCTATAACTCCACTTCTCACTAATTTTAAGAATACCCACCCTTAATTCCCCTATCGGTCTTGTGTAGGTTAGCGGAAGTAAGGCCTGCCAGTAATCGTCATCAAAAAGGATAATGTTTTCATTCATCTCTGAAAGTTACATTGGTCAAAATCTGACTTATCATTAGAGCAAAAAAAAAGCCCCTCAACCAGGGGCTTTCGTTATGTTTTTTATTCACCGTCCTTTTTCTCCTCAGCGTCTTCTTGCTGGGATATATCAGGCTGTCCAGTTTCTTTATTGAACTTTGCGAATTTTTTGTTGAACTTATCGATTCTACCAGCAGTATCTACAAAGGTCATCTTACCTGTAAAGAATGGGTGTGACTCAGATGAAATCTCCAACTTTATTAGTGGATATTCGTTACCGTCTTCCCACGTAATTGTGTCTTTGGAATCTGCTGCAGATCTGCCTAACCAAGATTTGTCTACAGAGAAATCTTGGAATACAACTGTTCTGTAATTTTCAGGATGAATACCTTTTTTCATCGTTTCTGTTTATTATGATTCTTAGATTTTCTAATTAGGGGTGCAAAGATAGCATATTCTTACCTATAAATAAAGGTGGTAGCAATATAATCTACTACTCAAAAAAAGCATCCTCAAAGTGCTCTAACTTTTTACAATCACCTGATTTTGTGAGTATTACGGTTATAATATCAAATCTAATCTCCCAGCTATAATCGATGGTTTCCATGTAACGCTGCGCTGCATCCATAACCATAGACTCTTTCTTTTGTGTTACAAATTCTGAAGGGTGGCCATAGTAGGTATAGTTTCGGGTCTTAACCTCCACAAATATGAGCACTTCATCCTTTTTGGCAATGATATCTATCTCCGCTCTTTTGAATCTCCAATTAGTCTCTAATAGCGTGTACCCATTTTCCACAAGATGTTGAACGGCCAATTTCTCTCCTTTCTGTCCTATTTCGTTATTAGATAACATTTTTTCTTAATATGTATGTCGTACTTTTGGTAATATAAAAAATAGATAGGATATGATGGACAAGCTTATAAGCAGGTTTCCAGATCAATTATTAGAAGCATTGGAGATAGGTGAGAAGTCTGTAATAAACTTCCATACTCATAAGATTTTGAAGGCTTATGTTGCTGGTTTGGGTGGTTCTGGCATAGGAGCAGATTTTGTCAAGGCTTTTGTAAGAGACCAATGTGCCGTTCCTTACACAGTTGGTAAAGGGTATAAGATTCCAAATTATGTTGACGCATATACACTGGCTATTTGTTCGTCATATTCGGGTAACACTGAGGAGACCTTGGAATCTTTTCACCAAATGATGAAAACTGACGCCAAAGTGGTGATCGTGTCTTCTGGGGGTAAATTGATACAAGAGGCTAAAAGTCGAGGTCTTGATTACATACAGGTACCTTCTGATTGGCCCTCACCTAGAGCCTGTCTAGGATATTCTATCGTCCAACAACTATTCATTCTACATAAGCTGGGATTGATAGATGGGACATTCAAATCAGAGATTAAGTCAGCAGTTGACTTGATTAAATTCGATCAGGAGGCCATCAAGAATGCAGCAAAACAAGTCGCCGAACGTATACACGATAAAGTGCCGATTATATACAGTTCAGATAGAATAGAAGCGGTAGCCGTTAGATTGAGACAACAGATCAATGAAAATGCAAAGATGCTATGTTGGCATCATGTTGTGCCAGAAATGAATCATAATGAACTGGTCGGTTGGACAGAAAATCATCCTGACAAAGCAGTCATATATCTTAAAAATAAGGATGACCATCGCCGTAATCAGATCCGTATGGAGATCAATGAGAAAATCATTTCTAAATATTCAGGTACAATCATAGATATCTATTCCAAAGGCAATTCACTAATAGAGAAATCACTATATCTGGTTAACCTTAGTGATTGGATATCTTGGTATCTGTCAGAACTTAAAGGGGTAGATGCTATAGAGATAGATGTGATAGATTTTCTAAAATCTGAGCTTGGTAAGGTCTAAGGACAAAATTTGACGGTCTGTGACCCAAGGGTGCACGATGGCGGTCCAGTGGAGCTCCTATAATTCTACTTCTACAAAACTGTAACTATGAAAAGCCTCGTCCTTTTAGGTTTAATAATCATTCTTTATACTGCTTGTCATACAAACACAATAGAGGATAAAGCCTACCCTTCGGATTACTTATTTATGCAACGGTCTTACCCTCACGGTAAAATTGATATTGAAGCTTATCGAAAGTCTCTGGAGACAAGACAACAAGAGCGAATTAAAACAAGGGCCTTCGACCAGCCATGGGAATCTATTGGACCTACCAATATCTCAGGGAGAATTACTGATATAGAAATGCCTGTCAGCAGTGACTCACGAGTGTATGCAGGCTCGGCATCTGGTGGCATATTCTTAAGCGAAGATACTGGCCAAAGTTGGAGACCTATATTTGACGATCAGGCGGCACTGTCCATTGGTGACCTGGCTATATCACAGAGTAATGACAACCTCATATATGTTGGTACAGGTGAATCTAATGCCGGCGGTGGGTCTTTGGCTTATGATGGAAATGGGGTTTATAGGTCCTTGGACGCAGGGGACACCTGGACGCATATCGGATTAGAAGATGCAGGTTCTATTGGTCGAGTTGCCATAGATCCTGCTAATGATGATGTTGTGTATGTGGGTGCTATGGGTGCTTTATTCGAGAATGATGAGCATGGTGGTATATACAAAACAACAAACGGTGGAGATACTTGGGACCAAATTTTGTTCTTATCTGATTCTACTGGTTGTATCGATTTGGTGATCCATCCGGATGATAGCAACGTGGTGTACGCTGCCATGTGGGAAAGAATCAGACGACCGCATAACAGACAATATGGGGGTGAAACTTCTGGCATCTATAGATCCTCCGATGGGGGTAACACATGGACAGAACTTATCAATGGCTTACCAACTGCTGGAGAAGATAAAGGAAGAATAGGCATAGCGATTTCCGCATCCTCTCCGAATATATTATATGCAGTCTATGCGGATGCAGTAGGTTCTCTTAGAGCCGTATATCAAACTCAAGATGGTGGTGATAGTTGGGAGCAAAGGTCTATTGATGGTATCTTATCTACCTCTTTTTCGTGGTGGTTTGGCAGGATTTATATTCACCCAACTAATCCTAATGATCTCTATGTAACCAGTCTGACCATGTCAAGATCCACAGATGGTGCTAACAATTGGGAAGAAGTATTTACAAATGCGCATGTGGACCATCACGCGATGTTTATTCATCCAGAATTTGACCTTGTTTTTAATGGCAATGATGGTGGTGTTAATCGGGGCCTTTCTCCAACAAATTCTGACTCAGACTTCTTGTCGGGTATTAATAATTTTCAATTTTATACCTGTAGGATAGACCCCAACAATCCAGACCTAATATATGGTGGTTCTCAGGATAATGGAACCAATAGAATTAGCAACCAATTACCTAATGAGTGGAATAGAATTTTAGGTGGAGATGGATTTAGAGTAGTTGTCGATCCTAATAATTCGGATATAATATATGCTGAATCTCAACGAGGCAATATAGCCAGATCTGATAATGGTGGAGATAGTTTTACGAGTATTCGTACTGGCCTTTCTGGTGCTTTCAATTGGAATACACCTATAGCCATAGATCCCAATAATACGCAAGTGCTCTATACAGGTTCTCAGACTTTGTTCCGTACAGAAAGCAGAGGCGGAGATTGGGAGAATATTTCACCTTCCTTAGTCAATGAGGATGGTCCAAGGGGTAATATAACCTTTGGGTCTTTGACTTCAATAGATGTGTCCTCACACGATAGCAATATCATATTTGTCGGCACGGATGATGGTGAAGTTTGGGTAACCCAAGATAGGGGAGCAACGTATGAGGATATTTCAGAGGGCATTCCACAGAGATGGATCACTGCCATTGTACATGATCCATTAGATGCCCAAGGTGTTTATCTCACTGTCTCAGGATTTAGATTTGGGGAGTCAAGTGCTCAAGTTTTTTATTCTAATGATCTTGGACAAAATTGGGTAGATATTGGTTCCACTTTACCGGATATTCCAGTCAATGATGTCATTGTAGATGACGTCATTCCTGGACTTGTATTTGTAGCGACAGACATAGGTGTCTATCTGACCTTGGATGAAGGCATACAGTGGGATCTGCTGGGTGCAGAAATGCCAATAGTACCAATTATTGATATCGATTTGCATTCATCTTCAAGAACCCTTGTTGCTGCCAGTTATGGTCGGGGAATGTTTAGATATATGCTTCCAGAGGAAATCTCCTCTACAGACGAAATTGTAGATTACGCCACAAACCTATATTTTCCTAATCCTACTTCTGGAGTATTGACGTTGGTTGGATCTGCTACTCCTAGTTATCTCAAGGTGTATAATGCACAGGGTCAGGTAGTTATGGTTTCAAGAGAGGTAAACAAGATTAATTTAAGTCACTTTGATAGAGGCACTTACTTTATAAGCAGCTTCTTTAAGGATGAAACGAAAAAGCATACTACACAGAAAATTATTTTACACTAGAGGGGGATATAATGCAATTAATTTTGATACTTCTTGATGATCTTTAGCAATGCATCGGGGGGAATTCTTGTATCCTGATATCGAGATACCACGCCTACAAATTCATTTAACATCGGGGCAGAAAAGCCCAGTTTGAACCCATAATGATGCAATAATTCGATCTCCTCTTCTGATACCTTGTCATCTACCTTCATTAAGAATAACATATAGTAAATGATTTTCATTCTATCCATTTCATTAGGAGGAATGCTTATCGATGTTGGGATATTATCTGATTTAATGAGGGTTTCTACCTTTTCGTCATTCAGCCCAATATGTTTCCCAACCTTCAATAGATAGGTCAATTCAAATTCATCAAAATAATTATCCACCTTGGATAATTGTACGAGAAGTGATAGTAATTCTTCTGATTGCATAGACTATGATATCTGTTCAGTGCATTATTAAGTTATATCCTTTGCGAAGATATTGTCGAATATTAATCCAAAAAGCTACAATGAGATATAGTATAATTGGAGAGCCTAAGGTAACAAAGGAAAGGTATACAAAGTAGAGTCTAACCCTGGAACCAGTGACTCCAATTTTCTGACCGATGTAATTACATACACCGAATACAGATCTCTCTACAATATCTCGTAATATTTGTACCACTATCTCTAATATAATGAGATAGCACCTTATTTTCAAACTGGGTTGCTAAATCAATTAACCTTAATGTTGCTTTTCGGATTTGGTTTGCCATCAAAGTAGGTGGTGTATTCAGCCTCGTATACCGTGATGCTAGATATATTGCTTGTATTGGATACACCAGTTATCTTATCCACACAGACATTGAACCCAGAGAATCCAATAAATAAAATAGTGGACAAGAAGATAATTTCTCTGAAGCCTAATGTGAATGGCGGTACCTTCTCTATGTGTACCTTATTATTGAGTGAAGCTCGTGACGAGGGTTGCATATAGTCGATTTTGGGTTTGACTATCGCAAATCTATGCTAAATAAAAATGGTATGAAATACTTTATAAATATTTCTACTATGTAATCAGCACATTTACACCTAATTAATTTCCTTAAACGGCTTTTGTTATTACTTTTTTATACATTTTAAAGAGAAGGTAAGTGGGATATTGACGTTGTTGACAGGAAAAAGATATTCCTGATTTGCCCGCTTGACCTCTTTACCAAAAATTTGATATGGCGAATAATCATACTCTTGGAAAGAAACCACCTCTAAGCCTTGTTCGATCAGTGCCTGGATGATTTCTCCCATATGATGTTGCCAGAAGTATTCCTCCAATTCTATATCACTTTCCCTATCCGCATAGGTGCCGATCTCTACCTCCTTGGTCGGTTCTTTCTCATAGAAGTATGGATAACCCACCTTATAGTCATTCCAGTCAAACATATACATAGTAGGGTGAAACTCTACGATATAGAACATACCGCCTTCTTTAACTCTGGACGCCATTTGTGTAGCCCATTTCTCCATATCAGGTAGCCAGCCAAGGACACCATATGACGTGAAGACTAGGTCAAATTGCTCATCAATATGTTTATCTATGTCAAAGACATTGCACTGTACAAATTTTGCATTAAGCCCCAGTTGACTATTGTACTGACGTGCCATAGCTATTGCTTTACTCGATAAGTCTATCCCTGTACACTGAGCACCCATTCGTTGCATAGACAACGTATCCTGTCCAAAGTGACATTGGCTGTGTAAGACGGTTTTGCCTTTAAGATCTGGGAGCTCTGCCAGCTCAATTTTACGTAAGGAATTTTTTCCCTTGAGAAATCCAGACATATCGTAGAAGGCACTATCTACATGAATGCCTGTCTTAGCATCCCATAATTTCTGGTTGGCGGCGAAGTATTTTTCGTGCATGTCTTATCTATATCTCTTAGATTGTAAAAGATGAATGCAATTATTCATATTTGTAATAACAATAATACAATACTATGCCTGAAGAAAAGAAACCTAAGAATCAAGTCAATATAGAATTGCCTGAAGAAGTATCTGAAGGGGTATATGCCAATCTGGCAATTATCTCACACTCTCAATCCGAGTTTGTCGTCGACTTCATTAGAATGGTCCCTAATGTCCCTAAGGCAAAAGTGAAATCACGAGTGATCTTGACACCACAGCATGCAAAAAGATTACTTGGAGCACTACAGGACAACGTCGTGAAGTACGAAAAACAATTTGGAGCCATTACTATTGGCAAGCAAAATCCTTATCCTCCTCTCAATTTCACGCCGACAGCTCAGGCATAAGATTACAGAATAAAAAATGACCTCCCAATCTAGCATTGGGAGGCCTTTCTGCTATTGCCCTGTAATGAGGTTTCTATTAAGCGCTTTGCTAAATCTCATGTAAGGCATATTTAAAATCATAGGTCAATTGAGCAACGGCATCTGATATCATTAGCTCATCACTTGGAAATGCTGCAGGGTATTTTTTCCAATCACCATGACCTTTTCCACAAATTGCTCGTCTGTCTCCTACAAATGTGCTCGACTGATCTTCGAAAGCGATTTGTACTGATAGAGGTCTGTTTTTCAAAGTGCTGTTATTGATAATGTCTGTAACTCTTAATTCAGAATGCAATACCAAATTCTTCTCTCTGTAGACTTCTGTAATATCAGCAAATACCATTTTGAACTTATCCTCCTTCAATTTATTTCCTAAGCTATCTTTGAGAATTTTCCCCTTTTTATCTTTCAAATATCTATATCCATCCTTGACCCTTGCCTTATCTGTATGGTAAGTCACCAATTCTCTTTCTGGCTTTACAATAAGTTCTCTGATGTCTAGGATAACTGTTCTGTCAATTGATACATTATCTGGTGTTGACGAATAGTACTTATTCCAAAAATTGTCAAACTCAGATACATCAATGTAATCTAGATTTTGGAACAATCTAGACGGGATATACCCTTCAAGAGAATGATCTATGTTAACAATATGATGCTTGATTCCTAACTGATGCGCTTCATGCATTTTCTCTTTTGCATCTTTGTAATTAGGGACTCTCTTATTTGCGTCTTTATAATAATTGAAGGCTGCTTTGGCTTTACCCTTGTCATTATTTTCTAATGCAACATCAAGCAGATTTTTTCCTCTTGAATAATAGTATTCTGCACCATTTTGACGTGCTTCGAAGACTATAGATTCTGTATCCACAAAATTGAAATTAGCCTCATATCCTTCCTCACTAACTAAAGGTAAGATGGGTTCTAATAGAGCTTGTCTTATAATGATGTTATTAGCAATTGACTCTACTTTGTCCCAATTCCTTGGACTAGGGTTGTCGTTTAGATATTTTATCCTGTCCAAGTCTTCCTGATTAAGCTGATAGAATGCTTTTTCAAGGCCGATGACATGATCGGTTTTCTTTTTCCTCTGACGGTCTAATTTCCTGACTGCCAATTCAAAGGCACCATCATAATCGCCTCTATCTATCAACTTATTGATTGAGTTACAAGAGGCTAGTAAGATTGCAAATCCGAAAGTGTAGATTAATTTTTTCATAAGCCATTGTATTTATAAGGTGATAAAATATTATGTCCTTAATACAAT
>CAZPUF010000051.1:0-15851 GCA_964589705.1 uncultured Saprospiraceae bacterium
ATCTAAGAGCTATGTCAAAAGAAAATCTACAAATGCCGATCATCAATCCTAAAGCCGCAGGTATTGATGTTGGTTCACGATCACATTTTGTTTCCATTGGTCAGAGCAAGGACCAAGTCAAATGCTAAATCTCTAGTTGAAAACAAATTACTGTCGTGTTAGACATATAATACTAGGTTGTATTATTGTAATTTTAATTAAAAAATGAAAAACTTACTAGCCCTTTTTTTTATCGGATTTACATTCACTATTCACGGCCAAACTATCGATTCTGATTGGTTTTATAGAATAGGGGATGAGTATTCAATAAATAGCATTACAAACAATGATGACTTTGATATTCCAGCTGAAGGAATAGATCAAATATGGGATTTCTCGACAGCCATTGTACAAGCAACAGAGGTTGTTGAAATTGTGGAACCTAGCACCTTAAAATTTTCTAATTTTTTTCCAGAAGCAACTGTGGCTCTATTAAAAGGACCATTTGAAATAGAAGAATATTTTAAAGCGACCGAGGATTCTTTATATTTAATAGGTGTCGCTTCTGTTCAACATAATATGGATTTTAGAACTGAATTACCATTAGGATCTATTGTGGCAATTTCACCAATGAACTTTGGAGATTCCTTATCCCATAATCAATTTGTTGAATATTTTACAAACAATAGCTCAACTGGACAAAGCTCAAGTAGAGAAGTCACCCATTTTAATGGTGTTGGCACCGTAGTATTGCCAGATACTACTTATCAGAATTGTATTATGCTCACTCAATGTTATTATTTCGATGGGCAAAATTTAGGTGCGAAGGTATATAGTTTTTACCAAGACCGTTATTCAAATAATATAGCAAAGTTTACAACTTTTGACAATGGCTTTGGAGGAGAATTTGAAAAGCAAATAGAAATTCAGACAGACTATACACCTGCTTCTACTTCTACTTCTACTTCTAATATTCTTCCATTGGATTTATCTGTTCGCTATTTAGATAATGGCTACATTATTATTACTGCCAAAGAAAAAATAGATCTTGAAATGCAAATAATGACTTCTAATGGCCAATTTATTCAACTGATAAATACTAACATTGAGAAAGGAGAAAATACGATAAGCACCAAAAAACTTCAAAATAGTGGATCTTACTTTATACTATTAATTGATAAAAAAACTGGTCGTTTTAGTACTAAGAAGATTAGCAATATTAATTAACCGATGCACCGAATACCGACGTGCCAATGTGCTGTCTATTTATATGATATGGATGACAAAGCAGTTGATAACCAAATTGCTTATGATGCTTATCGTGTCAGCACTATTTGTTGGACTCGGAATTTGGTTTGTGATGAATCCCGCTGAAATAAAGCCAAACAGAGAAACACTTGTTTCTATCGCAGGTATAGCATCAATATTGTTTTTTGGAAGTATAAAGATGACTACAATACGGTGCGGGAGAAACAACCAATGCATTTGTACTATGTACTATTCTGTCGCACCTTGAGAATACATCGACCCGCTTCTATAGTTATTAACTATATTGTTGTTTAAAATCAAAATAAGTACAAGTATGTCACAATCCATTTCTACACTCGAGCCTCAATCACTATGGTCCAACTTTGCTGCATTGAATGCTGTCCCAAGAGCTTCAAAAAAAGAAGAGCGGGTTATCCAGTTTATGGTAGACTTTGGTCAGGATCTTGGATTAGATACTGCAACTGATGAGATAGGCAATGTGATCATTAAAAAACCGGCAACAGCTGGCATGGAAGACCGACAGACTATTGTAATGCAGAGTCATCTCGATATGGTCCATCAAAAAAATGGTGATACTCAATTTGATTTTGACACAGAAGGTATCAAGATGCTAATAGATGGCGATTGGGTCAAAGCTGATGGCACCACACTCGGTGCAGACAACGGGATTGGCGTGGCAACGATTATGGCAATACTTGCTTCCAAAGATTTAGTCCACCCTGCCATAGAGGCTCTGTTTACCATAGATGAAGAAACAGGAATGACTGGTGCGCTGGGTCTTAAAGGTGGCCTACTCACTGGTACTATTCTGCTCAACCTGGATACTGAAGACGACAGAGAACTTACGATAGGTTGTGCTGGAGGAGTTGATATTTCGGCAACAGGAAGGTATCAAGAAGTCAATGTACCTGATGACTATAGCACCTACAAATTGATGGTCAAAGGATTGACAGGAGGTCACTCAGGTATGGATATCCATTTGGGAAGAGGCAATGCCAACAAACTGATGAATAGAATGCTTACCACCCTATCTAATCATGTCAGGATGCTGGTGACAACTATAGATGGAGGCGGTTTGAGAAATGCAATCCCTCGAGAGTCATTTACCATATTATCTATCCCAACTACTGATTCGTCCAAACTAGAATCGATAACAGCTGATTACCAAGCGATCTTAAAACAAGAATATGGCACTACTGATCCAGATATAGAATTGACCCTTGATTCACATTCTAAAGTATCGAGGGCAGCGGCACCTGACTTCGTTAAGCAATTTTTCAGATCAGCCTATGCCTGCCCAAATGGAATATATAGAATGAGTCCCGAGATAGAAGATCTTGTACAAACTTCTAATAATCTCGCCAGAGTCTTACTCCAGGAAGGCCGTTATGAAATGCTCTGTCTCACCAGAAGCTCTGTGGATAGTGAAAAAGCTGATCTACAAATGGCCATAAAATCCACATTTGAACTGATAGGTGCTGAGGTGTCAACGGGTGGAGCTTACCCAGGCTGGGCACCCAAACCAACTGCGCCTATCATCGCCTTAATGAGTGACACCTATAGCCGCTTGTTCAATGAAAAACCCCACGTCAATGCTTGCCATGCCGGTTTGGAATGTGGTATCATCGGCACCAACTATCCCGACATGGATATGATATCTTTTGGCCCTAACATACGCGGTGCGCATAGCCCAGATGAAAAAGTTCAAATAAGTTCAGTACAGAAGTATTGGGGGTACTTGTTAGAAGTACTAAAAGAGATTCCAAAAAAATAGTTCAAGCAGCTAAATGAGTGTAATCAATGAATCTAAAAATTGGATAACTTAGACATGAACGTAATTGGCTATTGTGGAAGGGTGGATAACTCATCTATCTAATCAAAAACCAAACAAAAGTCCCTTATCAAATGCAACCCAAACATGCCATCAGATTAATGTTGTGGTTACTAGTTGGCATCATTGGCTTTCACTTATGCATCCTACTTAAAATCATCCCTTATGAAATTACCTGGGGAGGAAGATTATCGAACGATAGAGAAATGTATGTCTTCGAAAGTATCTCAATTATAATCAATCTCTTTCTGGGCCTTGTCTTACTTATTAAAGGGAATTACATAAGAGCCATAATGCCAATGAAGGTTATCAATGTAATTCTATGGATCTTTCTATTTCTATTTGCGCTTAATACGATTGGAAATATTTTGGCCAAGACCTATTTTGAAAAGTTCTTTTCAATAATAACCTTGGCATTTGTCTACCTTACTTGGACAGTTCTAAAAAAAGCATAAGTAATAATTTCCATTTTTTAAGCACTGCTACACCCAGCTCCAAGACCAAACCCTGATTGGTCGTTACTCAAATTCCTATTCCCCTTTAAAGACCTTCTCCTGCTGATCGATGCTTTCACCATGGATGGCATTGATAAACTTGAGAATAAATGACTCACTCAATCCAAACCTTGCAGCTTGTACTTTGCTCTTTTCTATGATCTCATTCCATCTGCGTTGCTGCAGTATGGTCATGTTATTTTTCTTCTTGTAAGCACCTATATCCCGTACAACCTTCATTCTGTTAGACAACAGATTGATGAGTTCGTCATCTATATGATTGATTTCTTCCCTGAGTGCCTCTATTTCACTTTGCAGCGCGGGCTCATCTTCGTAATCTTCACGGAGGACCATTTCTGTAATCATACTTCCTAGCACCTCTGGAGTAATCTGTTGCTTGGCATCAGACCAAGCATTATCAGGATCTATATGCGACTCTATCATCAAACCATCAAAATCAAGGTCCATCGCTTTCTGACCTACATCTTGGAGGATATCCCTACGACCACAGATGTGGCTAGGATCATTAATTAATGGAATCTCTGGCATACGCCTTTTAAAGTCCAGCGCTATTTGCCATTGCGGTCGATTTCTGTAATAGGTCTCTCCCCTATTAGAAAAACCTCGGTGGATAGCACCGAGTTCTTTAATGCCAACTGCTGCTAATCTTTCCATGCCTCCTATCCACAAAGCCAGATCAGGGTTGATAGGATTTTTGACCAAAACAGGAATATCAATACCTCTTAGAGCCTCCGCAATTTCCTGTACGGCAAAAGGATTGACGGTTGTCCGAGCACCTATCCACAAGATATCTATGCCAAAAGCCAAACACTGCTCCACATGTGCCGCTTTAGCCACTTCTACCGTCACGGGAAATCCTGTCACCTTTTTCGCCTTTTGCATCCAAGGCAAACCCTTAAGTCCTACGCCTTCAAAAGAACCTGGTCGTGTACGTGGCTTCCATATACCTGCCCTTAATATATCTACTTTATTTGTAGCCTTCAGTCGCTTGGCGGTTTCCAGTACCTGTTCCTCTGTCTCTGCACTACAAGGGCCTGCTATTACAATAGGTCGTTTATCTTTCGTTAACCAACTTGTCGTATGCTTCATTAAATAATTTTCTATGTTATTTTTTAGATTGTCTCTTATCTTGTCAGTACACGCTTAATATCATTTGCCTCTGTCATCATCTCATGCAGCCTTTTTGTATCACCCTTAACGAGCGCTTCTCTCATCTTTAACAAATAACTGCTATACTCATCTATCGCATCGATGAGATGTTTATTATTCTTTTGAAATATGGGTACCCAAGTTTCTGGATTACTCTTAGCCAATCTGGCTGTTGATTCAAAACCAGTACTGGCCAGATTAAAAATCTTATGCTCATCCTTTTCTATATCCAACACAGTCAGACTTAGTGTAAACGAACTGACATGTGATAAGTGTGACACATAGGCCATATGCTTGTCATGTGCATTGCTGTCTAGATACTGGGTTGTCATACCCAAACTTTTAAATAGCTTTTCGGTCAATTCCAATGCAGTGTTGTCAGACAATTCTTTGTCACAGATGATGTTATTCTTATTCCTAAATAGACCACTAATAGCTGCGGCAGGTCCACTAAACTCCGTTCCAGCTAATGGATGGGCTGCAACATATTGACCTCGGTTTGTATGGCCGCTAACGCTTTCGCATATCTGCCCTTTGGTAGACCCCACGTCTATAACCACAGTTCCCTCTTTTATATCATCTAACACCTTTGGCAATAGTTGCTCTATCAGATGCACTGGGATGGCTATGATAAGCACTTCCGCCATATCTATCGCCTCATCATAAGTTACAAGACGATCGACTAAGCGCAGGTCAGCAGCGAGTTGTGCATTTCCCGGATTATTATCCACTCCCAACACAGTTACATTAAGTTGTGACCGCAAGTCCAAGGCCATAGACCCACCAATAAGTCCTAATCCAATAATTGCTATTGTTGTCATGATAATATCATTTTTGCAGATACAATTCTTTCTAGTGCCTTTTCCATTCGCTCCAAAGGGGTACAAAGAGAAATCCTTAGATAGTCTGCTCCATTGTCTCCAAATATAAATCCAGGCGTCACAAAGACGCGAGCTTGATTTAATAACGCCTCACTCCATGCTTCACCTGACTGGTTACTTACTTTTCCCCACACAAACAACCCTGCACTATCTTTGTTGTAATTCACACTCAAAAGATCGTAGATTTTCCAAGCCAAAACTCTTCGCTTTTCATACCGCTTATTAAGTCCGTTAAACCATGACACCTCTGATCTCAATGCTTCTGCCGCAGCATACTGAATCGGCAAGAACATCCCAGAATCCATATTAGACTTAAATTTTATGATGGACTTCAAATATCTGGCGGCACCTAAAACGGCACCCACTCTCCAACCAGCCATATTAAAACTCTTGCTCAAAGAAGTCAACTCAAGACAAGTATCCATAGCGCCAGGCACTGAAAGTATACTTAGGGGTTGATCATTTAAAATAAAGGCATATGGATTATCATGGCAGATCAAAATTTGATGCTTTTTGCCAAAGGCTACCAATTGCTCAAATAACACCTTATTCCCTCTCTGACCAGTAGGCATGTTAGGATAATTAACCCACATGAGTTTGACTTTAGATAAATCTAACTTATTAAGTGCTTCGAAATCTGGTTTCCAATCAGTAGACGCTTTGAGATCATAATATAGAGGCACCCCTCCCGCGAGTAGCGTTGTCATTTTATAAGCTGGATATCCAGGATTTGGCACAAGCACCTCATCCCCAGCATTGAGAAAACTCATGGCAATATGCATGACCCCTTCTTTCGAACCAATCAAGGGTAGCACCTCATCTCTAAAATCCAGATTGACTTTAAAGTGTTGAGAATAGAAATCAGCAAAGGCCGCCCGCAACTCAGAAAGACCATAATAAGACTGATACTGATGCGCTTTAGGTAGAGATAAGCTTTGCGTCAGCGTTTGTATGACCTTTTCTGGTGGTGCCATATCTGGGCTGCCTATACCAAGATTGATGATGTCCTGACCAGAGGCATTGAGTGCGGCAATCTCTTTGAGCTTACTCGCAAAGTAATAGGTCTTGACCTGCGTCAATTTATCAGCAGTTTGTATTTTGTCAGATTTCATCATAGCATTACATTGATGCTTTCTTTTCTTAATGCGGCCGAGATATCCGCTTTCTTATAGATCCCAAATTCTACTATCTCGTGTACATAGGGTTGAATATCCTTGATGATTTTATAATTCTGAATGATAGAGCCTGCGATAGAGTTCTCGATAGCCATTACACCATAATCTATAGACGAATCATTGACCAACTTATCTGCAAGTATGTTAAACGAATCCGCAGGTACCAGATGGTTATCATGCAGATTAAAGTATTCATGGGTGGCGACATCATGATAAGACCCCGGATATCGTTGTATAACTATTTTATTACTTGACATATCTATATGGTATAAAAAAAAAGAGCCCTAACAGGACTCTTGAAATTTTTATTTTGTTATAACAATACTATAAGAGCCCTATATCTATTCGAGATAAAAGCTAAACCAGAAACAAGTATTGTAATTAGTATTAAACATTCCTATCTTTTAAAGCAGCAAATTATGGCTTTGTTGAAGATAATACAAGTAATCACGGCTTATTTTCTATTATCAGATAAAGTGTTTACTGTTTACCATTCAGCATGCTATCCACTGTCTGACATTAAAAGCGAGTAATTATTCGTTAGTTGTAATGCCGAAAAACGATTGCAGAAGACAACTTAAATAGAACATAAATCACAAGATATCATTATTCGTTGCAAGAAATTTAGATTAAACCTAGAATTAAAGCCCAATTCTTTTTATTTCTTTAGCATGATCGACGCCTACCACTGATACGTTAGCTCAGCTCACCAGATGACTTATTCATCATAACTCCACATCCACTACCCTACCTTCCTTCCTCGACACCTCTGCAGCAAAACCCATAATATGACTTTCTATAGATGCCGCAATCGTTGAGGTCAGGAGTGATTGGTCTTGGTTGGCTACAGCTTGTATCCAATCAGAAACCAAATTCCAATCGCCACCTCCATGGCCATCTGTCTTTTGCTCCCAGATCGTCTTTTCGCCAGTTAGGAAATCAGTGTATTCAAATCGTTGCATATCCCCAACTATATCACCCAAACTTCCCATGATACGCGTACGTCTACCGTGATAGGACGTAAATGCCTCCATATTAAATGTTGCAGTCACCTCATCCTCAAATAACATATTGCAAGTATAGTGATCCGGCTGATCGTTTTCCATCTTATAGACACAGCGGCCATAGTTGGATGTTCTCAGATACTCTAAGATAGCGTCACCATGCTTTGACCTGTCTTCTGGCAGATCAAATACATAGGTTCGTTGTCTGTCTCTGTAATAGATTTTCATCGCTGAGTATGGACAGGAAGATTCTATGGCACAACCATCCATGCAGCGAGATGTACTGCCTTTTGGATCATTCTCTTTATTGAACCAAGACACTGCGCCTAAGGCATGAATCTGTTTACAGTTTTTCTCTAACATCCATTTCATGATATCCAGATCATGGCAAGACTTAGCCAGAATGATAGGTGCCGTCTCTATCGAATTATGCCAGTTACCCCTCACAAATGAATGCGCCATATGCACTGCCTCTATCGGTTCGAAGTGTTGCATACTAACGACCTTCCCCAATACACCTGATTGAATGATTTCTCTCAGTTTGATAAAATAAGGTGCATATCTTAAGACATGACAGACAGCAACTATTCTACCTGTCCGCTCGGACAACTCCAATATATCCCTGCATTCTTGTTCTGAAGGCGATATCGGTTTTTCCAGCAGTACATCATAGCCCATTTTCAATGCCTCCATACAAGGACCATAATGCAAATCGTCTGGCGTCGTGATAATTATAGCGTCAGCAAACTTTGGCACTTTGAAGACTTTCTCCCAGGTGTCAAATAAATATTGGTCACCTATCTCATGTTGCGCCTGATAACGCTTACTGCGTATGTCAATAGGCTCCGCGACTCCTACTATGTTTAGTTCGTTAGGATATTTAATAGCGTAGTTGCCATATACATTACCACGATTGCCAGCACCCAAAGTAATTGCAGTTACAGGATTCGCTAGTGGTTTTTTCCTTTTACCATCAGGCAATAAGATTGGTATACCATCTTCTGTTTTAGCCCAGGCAGAAGGTGTAAATGAAAGCCCAGCCATAGTCAAGGATAGATTTTTGATGGCAGCTCGTCTGGAATACTTATTTGGCATTAGCTAATTTTGGATTTAAGATACCCTGAAAAATAAGAAAAAAGAAATGGAAACATTCATAAACAAAGCCGTCTGTATATCAAGTTCAATAACATGATTTGATTTAAAAAGAGTCTTTTCATCAAATTCAATAGTATGGATTTGACAATAGTAATTCCATACAGATTAATTAAGTTTGAGGAACATGACATCTTGACCATGTAAGGGAGGCATCTTCTTAAAGAATAAATTATAGCAATGGATATAGTAGTAAGGCAATTAACCAAGGATCTAAAAGACGCGTATCTGTACTTCTTTGATAATATGGTATTCGATGAAAATCCTGACAGATTAAAATGCTATTGCTACGATTTTCATTTTTTGGGAGATGTAGAATCCTGCACTCGAGCACAAAGCCGCTCTGCAGTCATGGAATTAATTAGTACAGATAACCTTAAAGGATACTTGGCATTTAAGAATGAAAAAGTAATCGGATGGTGTAATGCAAATGATAGATCAAATTATCAAAGACTAATCAGAGACTACGATTTTGTAGACAATCAAGATGACAAGGTCTGTTCTATTGTTTGTTTCTTAATACATCCTGAATATAGGAGGCAAGGTATTGCGCAAAGCCTACTTGAAAAAATCATTACCGACTCCACTAATAAAAGCTTTGATTACTTTGAAGCCTATCCAAAAAAATCAGAATTATCATGTGAGGGTAATTTCAAAGGTCCTTTGGAATTATATAAAAGATTTGATTTCAATATCCATAAAGAGTATAATAACGGTTATGTGATGAGAAAAGAAATCAAATAAACTATAATGCCTATCGGCTTTGAGGTACTAAGAGAAATCTCACATTTTTTTGAAGGACACCTCTCTTTTTGATTCATAAATCCCCATTATAAGGGGACTTTACTCCTTCACTTTCAAGGGAAGGTAGGGATGGGTCAAACTAGGTATTCACAAGCCGATAGTCAAATATATTATATTTAATTCTTCACAACTTGACGAGTCATCTCACCTATTACTGCCGCATCTAGAGTACTAAATTTTGCATTTATTAGGTAAGTTCCAGTTGTCAAATTTTCCACATCTATCACCAACTCTCTATCCAATATTAAATACTCATTTGAAAAAACAGTTTTTCCATTGATATCAACAACTTCAACTTGTGAGCTATAACTCCCAGATGGCAGATTACTCAGTTTGATTTGTCCTTCTGTTGGATTAGGAAACATCACTACGTCATTCTCAAGATTATCATGGACACTCACCAACTCCCCCGGATCTTGATTTACATTAATTGTAACTGTTTGTGTACCGCCTGTAATGCTCAATGAACCCATTCGTCTGACATTGACTTCGTTAGCAGCTATCGTAATAATGAGCCTTTCATCTCCAGATCCCGATGACATTTCAGTAGTTATCCAATCATCATTGCTCATTACCTCCCAATCTATATTGCTTGACACCCAGACGAATAATCTCTCACCTTCATCCTCAATAAAAAGTGTAGAAGCATTAGCTGTTACATAATCGACGACCTTATCAAATAAGTAAGAAGGACCGGTATTCATCTCAGTAGCATGAGGTTGGACCGTGACCGTAGATGAGAACTCAGATGCACCTATCGCCTGCCCATCTATATTTGCTGGCCTTGATTCCTTCATCAAATCCAAAGTAATCTCATTGTCATAATCCATACCAGGATAGAGAGGCACCTCAGGATATCCAACACCTGCTGCATTAATAACTGGACTATCGGACTCTGGCTGTAAGTATCCCTCAGTATTCTCAAAGAGTCCAGGGTCTGTTTCTGACAATCCAGAAGAAGGTCTATCTATCCCAAGTGGGCCAAGGGATAAGTTGTTGAGCCAGTTTTCCTCTCCTGTTTGTTCTTCTAACAATTGATCTCTGGGATTTATAAATATATTATTAGCGATAGTGACATTAGTTGGTGCATTAGCCCCTGCACCTCCCAGTATTACTTCTTCAGAATCCACTATAGTGTTATGGTAGATATGTATATCAGACAATGGGTCAACTGGGTCATTCATTAGGTAAATGGTTCTTCGATGCAGTCCTTGGAAATAATTATTAAAGACAAAATGATTAGATCCTTCACGTATTCGAATACCACCCATACTATTTAGAAAAAAATTACCATAGACGATACCTTCATCACCATGTCTCAGCACAAGCTCACCCTGTGGATTATCTTCGAAGGTGTTATAGCGATACACATTTTGTCTGGCCTTGTGAGATATGATTTCGCCATCACCACTACAGCGAGTAAAGTAGCAGTACTCCACAAGCGTTCGACTGTCAAGGTGTGCCTGTGTACTGACACCTATTCTTATAGGTTCTATACCTTGGTCGCCACCTGTGCCATCAAAATTTTTGAAGGAGCAATGTTGAATCTTATGAAATCCAGGTTCGTCATCTACTAATATGGAGAGTATATTCTTATCATCTAGATTGAGCCGATTTTCGAAATTGCAATAGCTGATGGTCGTTCTTCTGGATTCTTCATCTACTACCAGATACTTAAAACTCGTATAATTCTGAATATTGACATGCGTAATCAACACATCACTTCCGAAAACTCTGACAACATCTAAAGTCCCTATAAAACCACCTACATATTGAAATCCAGAAAAGGTAATATTATTCGCATTGATGACCGCTCTGGAAACACCAGTAAAGAAAGCAGCACCATAAGGTTCTGCAGTGACAATCAATCCGTCTTTATCTATATCCATACGGGTATTGGTATATATACCCGGTGCCCAAACTATCGAATCACCTGCGCTTGCCATCTCTTGTGCAGCAACGAACTCTGCACCCGACCGAACATCATATCGGGTTTGAGCATTGAGAATGACACATACAAATAAAGTCGATATTAGAAAGATTAGCTTCATTTATAAAGTATTGTTATTTATCAATAGCATAGGGATAAACAAAAAAAAGTGGACAGCCATAGTAAGACCTGTCCACTTTTCATTCAATTAAGATATTCCTAAAGTTTTATCAATCTTGTAATGACTGGTCTTTCATCACCTTCAAGTTTGACAAAATAAGTGCCTTTCTCTAAGTCTCTAACATTCAAAGTTCCTGAGCCATTTATAGAGGTTTGTATAACCAATCTACCTTGCTGGTCAAAAACAGAAACGCTGTCATAATCTTCTGCACCATCTATCGTCACAGTAGAGGTAGCCGGATTAGGTGATAATAGGATCTTATTTTCGATGATATCATCCACACTAGAATAGACTCTCTCTCCTTCACCGAAGACTCTTAACTCAGTCAAACTTGTCCATGGACCTGTATATACATCTGCACCCATGACTGTGATTCTAACGTATCTTGCGACAAGACTATCTACTGTATTGATTATTGGCAGATCAGCTAGCCCCTGTACAGTATTTTTAGATCTGTCTACGAGCATCGTATAAGGTCCATCTATAGTCTCAGCACCTTCGATGACAAATTGGTAAGCTCTGTCCTGAAAACAAGTGAGTTCTGTTTGAGTTATAGTTACATTGCCATGTAAGTCTACAATAGCAGACTGCGGAAAAACCTCCACAGACCATCTCGTATCTGGATCATCATCTACAAGATTATCTTCGTCATTAGAGCCATCTGGTGGATTAGAACCAACGACAGGCTGCTGCAATGCCCAGTTGAATTCTGTAGATGGATGAAGAATCTGTACTTCTCTTAGATCTACAAATCCTCCTTCGTCAGTCGTCACTGTGATAGTCACTGTACCTTCTGACAAACCTGTCATAAATCCATCTTCCGTTATAGTCGCTACACTTGGGTCATCAGATTCAAATAACATAGATTGATTATTGGCATCAGCTGGAATGACATTAGCTGCCAACTGAGCTGTTGCTCCTACAGCCAATGCGCCTACTTCGCACAATTCTACACCAGATACATCTACAGGTATTCTTACCGTTATATCTGTACTTAGAGAGGTTCTAGAAGCCCCTTCATTATCATAAGCTCTAGCCGTTAAGGTATATGCACCTTCAGCTACGTCAGTCCACGTAAATGTATACGGAAGATCAATTAATTCTCCCAACTTGCCATTACCTCCCTCAAAAAGGTCAATCTTAGCTATTTGTCCATCAGAATCTGCGGCATCCACAGTAATTGTAATATCGCTTCCAGGCAAGAAATTTTCACTATTTTCAGGAGAGGTTATTCTCACCGATGGAAAAAAGTTTTGCGTCGTGCCATCCTCTAAAAACAGCTCATCGAAATGTATGGTAGCCTCTCCATCATCTTGAAGATAGGCACCTGCTTTCCAATAACTAGGAAACGTCCAAAAAGACACATCCATATTAACTCTTTCGTCTCCTTCAAAATCGATAATCATTCTCCCATCCACTAATCTAACATCACAATTAAAGAACCCACCTGGATCTTCGCCAAGATCTATATGTGTTGTTGCGACACCACCATCATCTGTTTTGACGGCTGCCCATAAGTGATTTTCGGGATTTCTTGCTGTGCTTTTATATACTCTTAATAGTGGTTTATTAGGTCCAGGTCCTGCGCCAGCATCATCGTGAATTTGCATCACAGTGACCTGCTCACAGGTTTGCTCTGCTATATCGATGCGTGCATGCATAGACCTATTTTCGTCATTAAGATTCCAATTCGTTTCATGACGCAGCTCTGTTCTTCTGTCTTCACCAGATTGATTGAAAAGCATTTTATCACCATTGATGACATAGAAATATTGAGGATGCGTATAACTATCATTAAGTCTATCTATATCTGCAATAGTAGAACTTGTAGGTGCTTGGAGCTTAGCACCAGAAAGGAAGGGTTGAAATCTAGGGATGTCGGCTGGCGCTTGGAACTCTGTTGGCGGTGTTGCAGCAAAATGTCTCACATCTAAAGCATAGAAAGATACTTGCGCAAATTCGTCATCGTCTCCTGCATTATTCTGATTGTAGTTGCCGGCTCTGAAGTACATCCAATCATCTGCAAAACCACTGTTGGTCATATCCACTTCCTGCACGACATCTGGCTTCCCTTCTCTTATTATAGTTACTGTCAGCAAATTTCCCATTGCTCTTATCTCATAACTAAACTCCTCACCTAACGCAATACCATCTACAGGATCAGGTTGGTTGTCGCTTCTGCTACCAATCATATCATACCACTGCTCTGCACTGGTTGTTGGCTCGTGAGCAAAATAAATAGATCCTCTTTCGTGACCTGGCAATTTTCTATAGTACAATCTGCATGGCTCATCATCAGAAGCATGAATTTGTCCAATTATTGTACGACCCACTTTTCTAAACTCGTCAGAAGTTTCAGATACGTGATCCACTGTCACAGTCGCTGTCATAATGCCATCTACCCCTCCAGCTGCTTCCTGATTCTCCATTGTAGAAGAGGAAAATACCCAGTTATTTTTATTGATGCCTTGAGTGCTAATTCTGGTATCTCCTCTACGAAGCATTTCTCTCAACTCTGTTCTTGGAAAAGAAGTATTACTGGTAGTTCTCCCATTATTAGGACACCAGAATACCATGGCACCTGTGATCGTATCCGTATAAAATTCACCAGCTTTATAATATCCATTAACCAATGCATCTTCATCCCTCTCTGTATTATTTGGCCGAGTCAGCTTCCAAAATGATAAATCAAAATTGCCACTTGGAGGTACTGTAGGATCTAAGTCTTGCGCAGTTGCAGGTGTAATAAATATACTCGACACAAACAACATGACTAAGCATCCAATCTTGCTATAAGCATGAGAAAAATTAAAATGTCCCAGCCTCAGGACAAAAGAGAAAGATGACACTTTCATAAGTTATAGTTTTTTACAATAAGTCTAAGAAAACACAAATCATACTAAAGTAAAATGTTCACTTGATTCAATAAAATATAAGTGATGTTTACTCTTGAGTTACCAAATTTAAAATTGGTTAACCAATTTTGCAAAATACAAAATTTACAAGATACTTGCTTCCAATCAAGTCTATTAATGAGGTATTACAAAAGACATTCCTCCCATTATAGGACAGGACCAAGTCGCGAGCTAAGTAGTTTTATTTTGGCCAATTATCTAGTGGATTTTGATGCCACAAAGTGGATAGAAATAGACTCTACATATATGAACAGACAATCTCAAACTTGGTTGACTCAAGTCGCCTTTCAAACTGTCTGCTATTAGCACTAGTTAGCCAATTTCAAATTACCGCATATATAAAAAGCGCCTTCTGTCCAAAGACAAAAGGCGCTTTATTTTCTTTATTAGCGCTCTAATTAGTACCCAGGATTCTGAGTCAAACTAGGATTATTCGAAATTTCAAAAGGTGGAATTGGTAGCAAGTAGTCTCTTGCTGGGTCAAAGTTAGTTGTACCCTGTAGTTCAGTTTCAAACCCATTTGATCCAAATACCTCACCTCCCATTCTTCTTCTGACGATGTCATACCATCTCTTCTGCTCAAAAGCCAACTCCAATCTTCTTTCTTCCAATACATCTGCAACAGTAGCGCCAGATATATTAGCAGGAGAAGCACTAGGAGTACCAGAACCATTGCCATTTCTGGCTCTTTCTCTTACCATATTGATATACTGGTCAGCTTCTGAAGTTCTACCTATTTCTACAGCCGCTTCAGCCGCAATAAGAAGTACTTCTGCATAACGCATTAGTTGGTAGTTAGAGTGAGAATCTCTACCACTCGTATTCGCTTGTGGCAAATCACCAGCCATCGCTGTGTACTTAGAGATATGTGGTCTATTTGCATTTCTACCATCCAGGCTAGAGAATTCTGTAGCTTGAAGTGTATTGCCATTATTGTCAAGCGCTTCGCCATCAAAATTGACAGACTTTCTGTAGTCAGCATCATCCCACTCATCAAATACTCTTTGGGCAGGTACCATCACTGACCATCCACCTGATGGGTAATAAGTTGCCTGTCCGAAGAAGC